>QNAV01000094.1:0-5221 GCA_003641585.1 Thermotoga sp.
TACAGACCAAGGAAGAATTCTAAAGTGAAAAAGGGCCATAGACAGTGGTACACGAAGATTATGATAGAGAAGATCGAATTGAAATGATAGAGATTCTCTTTAGAAAGAATGGATTTGAGGTTTCGGGGCATTCTGGTTTTGATGTCAAAGGATGCGATATAGTATGCAGTGCTGTGAGTGTTTTAACCCAACATACGGCGAGGATTCTGGAAAGAAGATGTGGAGCCAGTGTGACACGTGAGGAAGGGTCTTTAAAAGTTTCTCTGAAGAAGATCGATGATCTTTCCAGAATACTCATAGAAGAGCTTTACATCTCTTTGAAGGATCTGGAAAAGCAGTACCCTGGTAATCTGAAGGTGGAGGTGATAGGGAATGGCTCATAAAAGAAGCGGAGGAGTTGCAAGAAACGGTAGAGACAGCAGGCCCAAGTACTTAGGGGTCAAAGTTGGAGATGGTCAGTTTGTTAAAGCGGGGAATATTCTTGTAAGGCAGAGAGGAACCAGATTCTACCCTGGAAAGAATGTGGGTATAGGAAAAGATTTCACGTTGTTTGCCCTAAAGGATGGATATGTTAAATTCAAAAGGAGAAATAACAGGAAATACGTGTACGTCGAGGAGGAAAGGGCATGAGCAGAACAAAGCGCACCGTCATCATGGGAGTATTCTCGGCTGTAGCCACCATCATGATGTATCTGGAATTTCCCATATTTCCACAGGCTGATTTCCTAAAATACGATCCCAGTGAGATACCTGCTCTCATCGTGTCTTTCATGGTGGATCCTCTAGCGGGAGTGACCGTGATCTTAGTTAAAGACATACTGTTTTTCTTCCTAAAATCAGGAGATCCCATTGGCATAGCCATGAATGCTGCTGCCGGTGTGATTTTCGTATCCATAGCCGGTGTGATCTATCACAGGAGAAAAACGAAAGCGAGGGCGATCAAGGGTATGGTGTTATCGACTATCTGCACAACATGTACACTCGTCGGGTTGAACGCACTGGTTGTTCCCCTGTACTTCAAAGCACCTTTCGATCTGTTCTTGAAATTTTTACCGTTCATCATCGCTTTTAATCTGATCAAATTCTCGATAGACTCGTTTGTGACTTTCTTAGTCTATAAGAGAATATCGGTGTTCTTCAAGTCAGAGGTTAAAGAAGTTGAAAGGAGGAGTACATGATATGGCGATAAAATTCCCTGTTCAGAAAACCAGAATGTTTAAAAAAGAGGAAATCGCGAAAAAATGGTACGTTGTCGATGCGAATGGGAAAACCCTGGGGAGGCTCGCTTCAAGAATAGCCATCATACTCATGGGAAAGCACAAACCAGAGTACACCCCTCATGTGGATACAGGTGATTATGTCATAGTTGTGAATGCTGACAAGGTAGTTCTCACAGGAAAAAAATTGGATCGGAAATTTTACTACAGGCATTCAGGCTATCCAGGTGGCTTGAAGATGATCAGTGCAAGACAGATGCTTCAGAAGCATCCGGAAAGACTCATTTATCTGGCTGTTAAGAGAATGCTCCCCAAAACAGCCCTTGGAAGGAGGATGTTAAAGAAATTGAAGGTTTACGCATCTCCTGATCATCCACACAGTGCGCAAAAACCGGAACCGCTAGAAATATGAGGAGGGATGAGCATGGCTCAGACGGAAGTTGTGGGTTATTACGGGACTGGTAGAAGGAAAACAGCCATCGCCCGCGTTTTTTTAAGACCCGGTGATGGAAAGATAAAGATAAATGGAAAAGTATACGACGATATCAACGAGTATTTCCACAATCCAGCATGGTCAAGACATGCTGTGGAACCCCTTGTCGTCACTAACACCCTTGGTAAATTCGATATCGTGGCAAGACTCAATGGGGGAGGACCAGCAGGTCAAGCTGGCGCTTTAAGACTTGGTATAGCAAGAGCTCTTGTTCAATTCGATGAGAATTTGAAGCCAACCCTCAAAGAGTACAAGATGCTCACAAGGGATCCAAGGATGGTCGAGAGGAAGAAATACGGTCTCAAAAAGGCCAGAAGGGCTCCTCAGTACTCAAAGAGGTGATTTTCCCTTCCTTTCGGAAGAGGTGGTATTTTGATCCCAAAGGAGGTAATAGAGGACATAAAGTCCAAAATTGATATAGTGGATGTTATCTCTGAGTACATCAACCTTCAGAGAGTTGGATCTTATTATCGAGCCCTTTGCCCTTTTCACCCAGAGACAACCCCCTCTTTCTACGTTCATCCCAAACTTCAGTTTTACCATTGTTTTGGATGTGGGGCCAGTGGTGATGTCATAAAGTTCGTGCAGGAGATGGAGAAGATTAGTTTTTATGAAGCCTTGGAAAAACTGGCGAAGAGGGCAGGGGTCGATCTTGGAAGATACAAGGTGGGTGGTGGAGATTATAGAATTTATACAACTTTCTATGAAAGCGTTTGGATAGAATACAAAGAATCCTTAAAAGGGGAATCAAGGGTGTACTTAAAGGATCGGGGATTCAGCGATGAAGAGATAGAAAAATACGGTTTTGGATATTCTCCTATGGATTCCAGAATTCCCCATAAAGTTGCAAAACAGATGAATGTACCCCTGGAAAAAGCTTTGGAGTATGGAATTCTCATGAGGAGTGGAGGAACCTTAATCGATAGATTTGAAGGAAGAATAACGATACCCATAAGAAACGAGTCGGGAAAGATAGTCGCTTTTGGCGGTAGGATTCCTGGAGATGGAGAACCCAAGTATCTCAACTCACCAGATACCAGGTACTTTTCAAAGAGCAAAATCCTTTTCATGTTTTCTGAAGCAAAGCGTTCCATAAAGGAGTTGGATTTTGTCATCATAACAGAGGGTTACATGGATGCTCTGGCTTTCCACAGGGCCGGTGTTACGAACGCGGTTGCGGTTCTTGGAACGAGTCTCACAAGAGATCATCTGCTCAGGTTGGGAACTCAGACGAAGAACGTGATTCTTTGTTTCGATAACGACGATGCGGGGATCAGAGCATCTTTAAAGGCTTTAGAGATACTGGATAGACTGGACTTCAACGTTTTGGTTCTCTCGATGGAACCTTACAAAGACCCCGACGAATTCTTCCAGAACGAAGGAGCAGAAAATCTGAAAAATCGTCTTAAGGACTCCGTGCCTTACGAGATTTTCTTAACAAAAGCCATTTCATCGTTGTTCAATCTAAAAACATCAAATGGAGTTGAAGGTTTCCTGAAATCTATGAAAAAATGGGCGAATATCTTCAGAAAGAGTGGTAAGATAAAGAGGCTGGATAACCTTGTTCGAGAAGTTTCCTCTATTGTGAACCTTCCAGAATCAGATATCATGAGTCTTTTCAGCTCTGAAGATTTTTCCTTAGAAACATCTTTGGACAAAAAAACTATAGGTGTGGAGGAAGAATTGGTTTTTCTATACATGAATTACGAAGATCTCAGAAAAGATATAGAAAAAATAGACACGGATGTTCTAGAAGGCCTTGGAAAGGATTTTTTTATACTCCTTAAGGAAAGTGATGATGTGAACACACTCCTGGAAAAGGCGTCTAAAGATTTGAAGGATTGGATCTTTAAAGTGCAGGAATTGGTACCTGAACCGCCTGATCCAAGGAAAGTTCTCAAGGATATATTGCGCGATTTGGAAAAAAAGAGGTTAAGAAAAAGGCTCGCTGAAATAGATAACATGATCAAAAATTCCGATGATGAAGAGAAGAAAATTCTTTTGAAGGCGAGAATAGACCTGATCAAGAGAATGAAAGAAATGGGAGGTGAATGAAAAATGGCGGGTAAAGCGAAGGTACTCTCACCGGAACAGATTGAAAGGAGAATAAAAAAGCTCATAAACCTCGGTAAGAAAAAAGGATATATAACCTATGAAGATATAGATAAAGCCTTTCCACCTGATTACGAGGGATTTGACACGAACTTGATAGAGAAAATCTATGAGGAGCTTGAGAGGAATCATGTAACGATTATGGATAAAGAACCCAGTGAGGGAAGTGAGGAAACTGTCACTGACGATGAGGTTATGAAACTCTTAGAAGAGGAATCTCCGGAGGTCTACGATAGCACGTCCGTTAAGGATTCCATAAAGATGTATCTTAAGGAAATCGGGAAGATACCACTCCTCACCCCCTCTCAGGAGAGGGAGCTTGCAAGGAGAGCTCAGATGGGAGACAAGAAAGCCCGTGAGAAGCTGATAACAGCTAACCTTAGGCTGGTAGTGAGTATTGCAAAGAGATACATAGGAAGAGGACTTCCATTCCTGGATTTGATACAGGAAGGTAACATAGGTCTTCTAAAGGCAGTTGAAAAGTTCGATTGGAGGAAAGGATACAAGTTCAGCACATACGCAACTTGGTGGATCAGACAGGCGATAACGAGAGCTATAGCAGATCAAGCAAGGACCATAAGGATACCAGTTCACATGGTTGAAACTATAAACAAGTTGAATAGACTCATAAGGGAGTATTACCAGGAGCACGGCGAACAACCCTCAACAGAAGAGCTCGCCAAAATGATGGGAAAACCTGTGGAGAAGATAGAGGAGATACTGGAAGCGGCGAAAGAAACGATTTCTTTGGAAGCACCCATCGGAGAGGATGAAGATTCAACCATAGGAGATTTCGTTGCGGATGATTCCATACCATCCCCCAAGAAAGAGGCTATGAGGATGTTGATAAGAGAGGAAGTTGAAAAGGTATTGAGAACGCTGAATCCAAGAGAAGCGATGGTTTTGAAGATGAGATATGGCCTGTTGGATGGAAAGGCTAAGACACTGGAAGAAGTTGGCCAGTATTTCAACGTCACGAGGGAAAGGATCAGGCAGATAGAGGTGAAGGCCCTAAGAAAACTGAGACATCCTTCAAGAAGTAAATACCTCAAAGCTCTTCTTAGCCTCCTCGATGAGGAAGAAAAGTGATCATTCTTTCAAAACTGCGAGGGCGGTGGTTAAAGGATCGTCATCAGTGTACAACACCACCGTCCTTTTTTCTTTATTGTAGATGTACTTACCCTTCAGGTGAAGATCCAGATTCTCTTTCAAAACGAATACGATCCCTCCATCTTCGAACACGATCTTCTTTATACCTCTGAGCCATCCCAGAATCCGAAGCTTGAAGTAGTCGAAGAGTGAGAGAACCTCTTCTGGGGGATTTCCAAACCTGTCTTCCACTTCGTTGAGAAGATCCTCAAGTTCCTCGACAGAAGTTGCCATGGCCATCCTTCTGTAA
>QNAV01000095.1:0-5212 GCA_003641585.1 Thermotoga sp.
AGGTGCGATGCTCATAGCGGCGGCGTTTACCTGTCCGGAGAGGACGTTATAGACCTGGGAGCATGTCATGACCTGTCCCGTAGGATGTGCCGGGGAATAGACCTTGGAGAAGAGCGCATTATAGTTGAGAGCTATGGACGACAGAAGATCCGGGGAATACTTGAATGCCAAAGGATCTATATCCCCGGAAGCAAAGGCAGGAAGCACACAGTCGTTCATGTAGGCCAGTGCTGTCTGGTACATGTAGGGATCTTCGAGGTAATTGTTGCTTTCAAGCGCCTGTATGAGAGAGACTTCGCCTAGTAGACCGAAACGGTGGTACGTATGGTTTACCGGGGCGAGGTTATTGTCAATGGCCTGGACTATGAGGTCCTCTACACGTGTTACGATTGAGAGGGGATAGGCCAATCCGAGAGGAACGTTGTTCACCGACCAGTTACCTGCGGGAACTCCAGCGCCGTATTGCTGATCGGTTATCATGACCGTTGTGGTAGATGTGAAGAGAGCAACGTACAATAGGGCTGGAAGCCAGATAGCAGAAAAGTATGTGAAAGGATTTATCCTTCTCACCGTGAGTATCCCCACTGCCACGGCCATCACTGCCACGGTGAAGATGAGTCCTGAGAACTCGTTCCCTCCGAGATATATGACGATACCGTTCAGGAATCGCCAAAGGTCATACCCATATCCGTAAGTTATGACTTGTACCATATCTCACCTTTTTCATATGCGCCTGGCGGCCTCAAGATCTGCCCAGGGTAGGAAGGTTACAAATCAAAGATTGGCCACCAGGCGCAGTTTAATGTTGGTCTATATGAAAGTCTCCTCATAGAGTCCAGCAATGCTGGTTAGAAATTGTATGCGCTCAACATAGAAGAGGTTTCAAGCGCTGTTTTGAGTTCCCTTTCAAGTGTCCTGTATTTGACGATGACTTCCATGGCTTTGAGCATCTCTGCGACCTGGTTTCTGTAGGCGTCGTTCAGTGCTCCAAGTACCTGGCGTGCTCTGGTAAAGAACCTGCTTGTGACCTCGTTCCATTTTTTGTCCGGGATACCGTTTATCTCCTTTCCTTCACGCTCCATCTTGGCGGTGTAGTCTGCGACGATCCTCTGAGCCTCGCCGATGATGCCTCTCATCACATAGTAGGCGGAGCTGGTAGATGAGAGAGCAACCAGGGCGTCCATGTCGGGGATCTGTCCCTGTGGGGTCCAACTAGGATAGAGGGTATAGTCGTTGAGGATCTTATATATGGGAAATATTTGCTTGCTTAGAAAATCTGATTCTTGAGCGGTCAGCGCTTGGGTCTTATCGCCCATGACCTTGCTGCTGATACTCGAGAGCATATTTCTTGCTATTACTCCAAACTGAAGGCTCTGGATAGCCTGGGCACTGCACTGGTCTGCCGGTCTGTTGGCGCCGTCGTTCCAGGTTTTTGCGGGCATGGTAGCATCGTTCGGGTCAGTAGTGGTCATAGACTTTATGACGGAACCGATGGTGGAGTCTGTGCAGGGTTCGACATAGATTACGGTTCCCGCGGTATTATTAGTAGGTGGAACGAACCATATATCACCTACGAGCCCCCTTAGAACGTCGGTTTCGCTCCTCGTGAGTCCCTGGATCCGGCCATCGTTGAGGATCTTTATCCAAAGGGAACCGGCAGGCCAGTTGAGATTTTTCTTTCGGTTGCATTCGGCTGTTCCCTGCTGGCAGAAATTACCGGAGTTATAGAAGTTCTGAAGTTCGGTGTTGAAGTTTTGTATGTGCTGATTGAGAGATTCGAGAAACCTGGTTGCAGCTCCAGCGTGGATCCTGTGTCCCACGAGGTTTGCAATCTTGTCGCCTGCCCATTCTGCTGCACCTCTCATAAGACCGCATTCATCCATTTGCATGGAGTTGATTTGTTGTGCAAGATCGGTGAGAGCGGTCATGGCGGAGTCGCACTGCTCACAGAGTACTTTGAGAGCTATCTTGAAGGCGAAGGCCGGAGCCGCCTGCATGATGTTCTGGAACATCTGTATCAGGTAGTCGGGAGAAAGGTAGCTCAAGCCGCCCCAGAATGCGTCTATTCCACCGCATCCGAGCTGAAGTGAAGGTGGAGTGATGGTGAGAATAGGGACGCGCTTGGTTGGAGTTCTGTAAGAGATCCCGCCAAGAGAGTAGTATCCTCTTTCTTGGTTGGTGAGGTGAGCGGGTCTCGATATGTTCATGTTGTTTGAGAAATCATCGAACCAGGTTGCGTATGAGGAACCTGGAACAAAGGTAACAAAAACAAAGAAGAAACAAAGAACAAAAAGAGATCTCCTAACCATCGTTATCCTCCACTATGTCGTTGAAATTTTTCAAAGTAGGTGCAAGCTCGGGTCTTTCGAATGGACGTCCCTTAAATAGCCTGTAGTATACATCGACAAGCCTCTCTTCTATGGTGCTCTGGGTAAGAAGACCTGCTCCCACCCTCATTACTTTATCTCCCCCTGGAAGATGAGCTACGAGAAAGAGGTCAGGGACGAGCTCGACACCGAAGTGATCTGCCAGATCTGGTCGTTCTTTTATATTTACGGCAAGGATGTTGTCCCACTGCCACCTGGTGAGGAAGTCATCGAGTATCTGTTCTTCTTTCTTGCAGTAGCCACATCCCGGGGAATAGAAGAATACGAGTCCCATGTTTTCGCGCATATCGTCTATGACGTCTCTTTTGAGGGTATAGAGAGCGGAGGACTCGACAAGGGAGCCCACGGTAGTGGGGCTCCTTTTGGCATTCTCATCGAGAAGAGGGTGTTTGAGGAGGACTTCTGCCCAGGCTCTCTGGAACTTCTTGGCTCGTTCCTTGGCAACGTATTGGAGCTTTATGTAGTCTTCGACGTTCTTCTGAGTCGGATTGGTAACGGCCTTGTTCAGAGTTTTCTTGACAAGTTCCTGGAACTGTTCAGCCGGCATGGTCCATACAGCCTTCCAGTCTATTGACGCAGAGATATCCTTCTTTGGTGAGGTGGCAGGTTTGACTTTCTCTTTTTTGGTTTTTTTCTTCTTTGCATCCATAGACTGATACCAGAACCACCCCTTTCTGCCGGTGGAGTAGAAGTCGGTTGCGCAGAGAGAGCTTGAGAGCAAAAGTATGAGAACTGTACAAAGAATAGCTTTCATCACATCAAGAGCCTCTTTTCAGAATTTGCAAGGGTGTTGTACTTTATTGCTATCTCTTCTTTGAATTTCTTGTATGCCTCTTCAGACCACTTGGTTTCGGCCATCCTGTTGAACTGGGGTTCAAGCTCGAAGAATTTGGCCGCAAACGATTCATCCATGTGTGAGACGACAAAGTCGTGTGATTCACCGGCAAAGCATATGAATATGGGAGAGAAGCGCATTATGAGTGAGAACCATACCCAGTGCTGAGGGTTGTGGTAGTTGAGATAGAACCGATATGTGTTGGGTCCGAAGGTAACGGCTACCATTATGACGGCAACGGTTTGATCTCCATCCTGCCAGAAGACCTTGAGGTCGGTCTCGGGGAACTGGACTTCGAGCATCTGCCTGTATTCCATGATCCAGTCGTTGGTTTCACGTATAGCTATTGCGGCTGCCAGGATATCGTCGAATCTCACGAGCGTTGGCATTGCAATACCGGGGCTGAAAGTATATATAGCACTGGATACATAGCGTAGAAACTCGTAGTCGGGTTGTTCTTCTATGAAGACCCTCTCATTTGCTCCGAGTACTTCTTCGAGTGATTGGTATTTATTCATCCTAACCTCCGTGTTTCTTTTGTTATCTGTAAAACGATTTTCTCAGGGACAGTCTTATGTCGTCCAGGGTATCGTCTCTTCCAATAGCCCTCTGGATTGCATCGAGGCAGTAGAGTAACCCGGCGTTGCCGTAGAAGGCGTAGTAGTCGTTTTCAGTGATCTCTTTTTCGCACCCCACGTGTGAGAGTGGATCAGGGACATAGACTATGGCCGGTACACGGTCAATGTGAAATTTCCGGAAGAGTACCGGGTTGATATCGACATTCACCTTAAGGCATCTTTCGCTGTCCGATTCCAGAAGGTCTTTCAGTCTCTTGTGACAGGTGAGCCAGGTAATGTAGTCAAGGGTCGGTTTCATGTACTTGCCATCACCTATCACGCCTCTCAGGACATAGACGAAGCGAGGATCACCGTCTGTGAGCCTCATGGTATTCCTTATCGTGGTATCGGGCATGGAGGAGCTGATAAAGATATAGACGTATACGTTCTCATAAGTTGCCCTGTTTCTGTTCTTTTCTATGAATCTCATTATCTGGTCAGAGCTCATGCCTGCTCCCCATTTTTCTCCTTCCGGGGTATCGAGTTCCTGTTGAATCTTTTCCCATATGTTTCTCTGATACGTGGAGATGGTATTTTGCATCTCCTGGTTGTTTTCATAGGCTTCAACGGTTTTTTGAGCAGGTTTCGTATCGACTTTGTGATCGAGGTTCTTTTTCGCGAGGTCCTGGAGATATTCTTTTTCCCTGGTAGGTTGTCTTATGGTAATTCCTGAGAGCTTTCCGTCAGTATGGTTCATCGCCTTCTTTCTCGCCTCGATACATGACTTGCAGCCGGCAATGTTTTCGTCCTGGTAGTGAAAGAAATTTCCACCTTCGTTTATTTTCCCCTTTCTGAAGGTCTCCATGGAGTTGTCCTTGGCATAGAGATTAGAAACGAAAGCGAAAATAATAGCGAATGTAATTACATATCTGAGCATGGTTTTGACCCTATTTTGCCATTTTGAGTTTTATTTGGTTGTATATGTACTCGACTCCTTCCCTTGCGACAGGGAAACGAAAGATCACAGATCCGTTCCTGTCGAGCATCTCGATGACTGTGTTTGATGTATCATCCAGTAATCCCATCCGTTCGAGCTGCCTGTAGTAGTGAAGGCACTCCTTGTATGGGTTATCTGGAAGGGCAATTTCCTTGTAGACAATGAGCGGCTCTTTACCATCGAGGAGACAGTGCCTGAGAGCGTGTACATCTTTTGGGATTGTAACTCTAGATTTCATTCTGTCCTCCTTGAGCTACCCAGGTCTTCCAAGAGCTCTGATACAGCCCTTGGATTGAGTTTTTGCCAGTCTATAGCACTGAGAAATATATCGAAAGCAATTTTGCATCTGTAAATATAAGCCTCAAGAGTCCTGGGGCATTGTCTATCTCCACGCAGCTTAAGTTCTGGTATAGGAGACAGGGGTCTCCAGTTGACG
>QNAV01000096.1:0-5203 GCA_003641585.1 Thermotoga sp.
CTCAGAATCTTTCCAGGTAAACACCCTACCAGTTCCTTAAAGATTTCAGGATGCTTTCTGAAATACTCCGTTCCGAACACATGGATTTCCGCGTTGTTCTCTTTACAGATCTTTTCAAAATTGGATATTGATTCCTTCATCCTTGAGATCAAAGAAAAAGGGGGGATGGCGTACCCTCCAATCCCCCACTCCTCGACTCTTTCCATCAGAACCTTTCCCTTTTCATCCATTAAAAGGAATATCATGGAATTCGATCCAATATCCACTATACCAACTTTCCTCATCATGATCCCTCTTCAGATCCTAAACTTCCCGATATAGCTGTTCAACCTTTTCACACTTTCTTCGAGCTCTCCAGCAAAGTTTTTGATTTCATTTATTTGATCCGTTTCCTTCGATGTGTGTTCTATTATGGAATTTACTCTCTCCTCAACGCTTTGAATGGTGTTGACGATCCTTTCCATTACGGCCTTAACTTCCTGAGTAGCAGCGCTCTGTTCCTCACTCGTTCCCGCAAGATCATCCGTCATGCTGTTTATGGAATCTATCCTTTCTAAGAGAACTTTCACTTTCTCGTTCACAACAGAAGACATATCGACCAACTCCTTCATGCTCTCTTCCACTCTCGAGCTTCTATCCGCCACTTCTCTGGCTTGTTTCTTCACCCCTTCAAGTATTTCTGCTATCTGTGAAGTGGCGTTACGGCTCTCCTCAGCTAGTTTTCTTATCTCATCCGCAACAACTGCAAAACCACGACCAGCTTCTCCCGCTCTTGCAGCCTCTATCGCCGCATTCAATGCGAGTAAATTCGTCTGCTCAGCTATATTACCGATGGTTTCAAGGATTCCCACTATTTGATTACTTAGATTTACCATCTCTTCTATTGATTTTCGCATCTCCTCAGTCATTTTACTAGCTTCTAGAACACTTTCCCTCTGATTCTCAAGTTCTTTTCCCGCAGTTTGAGCAAGATCTCGCATGGTATCGGAATCTTCAGAAAGCTTTTCAGCACTGAGTGCTATGTTCTGAGCACCGTTTGATATATCCTCCATCCCTTTATCACCCTCTGCTACAGCCTTCGAAACATCCTCAACGGAGTTCTCTATTTCATTCACAACCTTTGTTGCCTCCTTGGATCTCGATCGTGCCTCTTCAACCAGGCTGTTGAGAAGAGAAGATATGTTCACAACCTGAGCACTTAAATTCGTGACTTCGGCTATCGTGTTTTTGAAAGCTTCAACGACCTTCTTGAAAGCAGAGCCAAGTTCTCCAACTTCATCCTTTCCCAGCGTTGGTATTTCCACCGTCAGGTCGCCTTCGGCTATCTTCAACGAAAGCTCTTTCAATCTGTACATGGGTTTCACAATGCCACGGGTTATGAAGAAAGCAACCAGAGCGGCGATTATCACGACAGCGACAGTTACATAGATCGACATGAGAACTGACTCTCTGGCCACTTCCACTACCTCTTTCTCAGGCACACTGACGACTGCTTTCAAGGGATAGTCACCTAATTTCCCAAAGACCGCTGTGTATCGTTCTTTCTTGTAAAGATAGCTTCCTGTTCCCTCATCCTTGGAAAGTACCTCGTCGATGAATCTTAAAGTACTTTCATCATTTCCCAGATCCATTACGCTTTGTCTGGAACATGCGACAACTTTTCCCTCTCTGTTCAATATGTAAACGACCCCGGTTCTTCCAACTTTCTTTCCCTCAATAAGAGAGTTCAGAACTTTCTGAGGATAGACAACACCGAAAACACCAACGGGGTCTCCGCTGAAATCTCTGGCTGTTGCCATAACAATCAATGAGTCTTCGCCATTCCACTCGTAAGGTACAACCAGCGTGAAAGTCGCATTTTCCGTCACCAATTCTTTAAAACCCTCAAGATCTGATATATCCCCATCCATCTTGGTCGACGAGAATTCCCCATCCAGGGAAGCTATGAAAACATCGGTTGCTCCGTACTCTTGAAAGGTATATAAATAGCTTTTCAGAACACTCGCCAGCATATCCTTCTGCTCTCTGTACCTGAAGGCAGTGTATAATGATCCTTCTAAAGCTTCTTTCACAACGGGGGTGATCTTCTCATCCAGAGATTTCAGGATATCGCCGGCGAGGATTCTGTACGTTAATCTCTCTATCTCGAGTGTTTTGTCACGTATTATGCCATAATTTTTTGTTGAGGTTATGAAGGTAACAAGGCCTGCCGATATGATGACGCTCACAGCTACGAGAATTATTATTCGTGTTTTCATATTCATCCCCTGGCACCTCCTGTGAATTTAACAAAGATACCATCATTTTCCTGGCAGGATTATATCATAAAGACATTAAACTTCATATAGAATTGGAGAATTACTGAGAAATATCGAAATCTTTTTTAAAAGATTTAAAATAATATTGATTTGATCAAATTTTATATGGATCCTTTAATTTGACATTTATACTGTAATATTATAATATTACAGTGGTGGTGATTTAAATGTGGTTCTCTATCGATTTCAACTCCCATGTACCGGTGTACAAACAAATAAAAGAGAAGATAAAGTCCATGATTGCAACGGGGAAACTGAAAAAAGGAGCTTTTGTACCGTCCATAAGATCTCTCGCTAAAGATCTTGGTGTTAATCTGAACACCGTATCTAGAGCCTATAGAGAATTGGTTTTGGAAGGAACTTTGAAGGTCGTAAGAGGTGAGGGATACGTGGTTGAAGGATTGGATGCAGAGAGGTTTCTTGGAAAAAAATTGGAAGAGTTCAGAAAGATGGCCTTGGCTTTGAAAGAAGATGGGATAGAGTACGAAAAACTCGAAGGCATTCTGAGAGAAGTGTATGGAGGTGAGAGAAATGTTGAGAGTTGAAGGGTTGAAAAAGAGTTATGGCAACAAAGTCGCGGTGAACGATATCAGCTTTGAAGTGAACAAAGGTGAAATCTTTGCTCTTCTTGGCCCAAACGGTGCCGGTAAAACCACAACCTTGAAATGCATTGTTGGTCTCAGGAAAAAAGATTCTGGGAAAGTCGAAATCGATGGAAAATACGCGTACCTTCCAGAAAAAAAAGAGCTCTATAGGTACTTCACAGTCAAAAAGATGGTGGAGATAGCGGATTATTACACTGAAGAGTTCGATAAGGACAAAGCGTATAGACTTCTGGCGGATTTTCAGATAGATCTGAAAGAGAAGATAGCGAATCTCTCCCATGGATGGGTGACACAGGTTTATCTTGCACTTCTTCTTTCTCAAAATGCGGATATTTACATTCTCGATGAACCCACATGGGGATTGGATCCGGTGATGAGAAACAGGATCATAGAGAAGATCAGAGGGCTTTCTTATGAAGGTAAGGCGGTTCTCTATACAAGTCACATATTGGCAGAGGTTGAAAAAGTGGCCGACAGGGTTGCGATCATGTCTGAAGGTCAGATCTTGGAGATGGATTATCTCGATACTATAAAGGAGAAATATGTTGCAGTTACTGTTAAAAAAGGAGAGAAAGTGAATGGTTACAGATGGAAAGAAACGGAAGATGAAGAAGTATACATCGTGAAAAGAGAGAATGCTGGCTCCGAATACGAACACGTTGGTTTCGATGTCATATTCGAGGCCATCGTTAGGAGGGATAGAAGATGATAAAAGAACTATACGATATGAGAGTCAGATCCCTGGCAATTCTTGTTGTCTGTCTCGTTCTTTTCTTCACCCTTGCTCCCTTTCAAGGAAAGCTCCTAGGGCTCATGGAAGAGTACAAAGATATCGTTAAGAAATATGCAGGTAGTTTCCCTGTTGAGAAATTAAAAGAGTGGGATTTCTACATATATTCTCAATGGTTTGGAAAGAACCTGGGACAGATAATACCGATTATAGGTGTTCTATTCGCCTTTCCCCTGTTTTCAAGGGAATACGAGAATGGAACTATGGAATTCCTCTTGGTTAGAAAGAGCAGGAGGTACGTTTTTCTGTCGAAAACTTTAACTGCGATTTTTGTAATGACGATAGAACTTGCCTTCTTCTCTATCCTACCGGTTATTTATTCTTCAATAGCTGGTAAGGATTTTGAAAGTGTCTACTCTTACCAGTACATGGTTCATATCCTGGTTGGAGGATTGTTCTGGTTTTCGATAACATTGCTTTTTTCGACGATTTTCGAAGATCAAGTGAGACCGTTGTTGCTCTCCCTTGGACTGATAGCAATAACCACCGTTGTGGGGCTCATAAAACCGTTGAGGTTTTTGAACACGTACAGATACATCCTTGGATCCAGTATTATGAGAGGAGAAGGAATAAATGTTTCCTACACTGTGTTCCTCTCAATCATGTCTCTTGTTTTTATCCTCACTTCCTACTTGGTTTTTAAGGAAAAAGATATTTGAGGAGGTGAGCCTCATGATAGTCGTTACAACGAACGAGGTTCCTGGTTATGAAATTGTGGGAGTTTTGGGACTTGTCGTTGGAAACACCGTAAGGTCTAAACATCTTGGGAGGGATATCGGAGCCTTCTTCAAAACTCTGGCGGGTGGTGAGATAAAAGCTTACACAGAGATGTTAACAGAATCGAGAAACATCGCTATCCAGAGGATGATAGATGAAGCTGAGAAAATGGGAGCCGACGCCATAATCGGTGTTAGACTCGGGAGCTCTTCGGTGATGAGTGGTGCTGCCGAGATGTTGGCCTATGGAACTGCTGTGAAAATCAGAAGGAAAGGAGGGAGAACATGAAAAGAGCTCTTTTCTTTACCTTTCTTGTCATAAGCACTCTGATTCTGGGAGTGAATCCTGTCGATGTGGCCAACGAATACCTGAACTTCATCATAAAAGGAGATTTTGAAAAGGCGTATGATATGCAAGCGGATGCCATGAAAGCACAGCTTCCTTCCAAGAAGCTCGAAATCGTTTGGGATACGATAACGCAGAATTACGGAGATTTTGTGAGTATACAAGGGGCAAAATTGTTTGAGGTAAAGGGATACACCGTCCTCGTTTTCACTTTGAAATTCGAAAAAATCGATCTGGATGCCAGAGTAACGGTTGATAAAGAAGGAAAAATCGCAGGGCTCTTCTTCACACCGTCAAAAGGTTTCGTATATGAGCCACCTGATTATGTTGATAAAAGCGCCTTCTCTGAAGAAGAGATATCCTTTAAAACGGATTTTGAGATAAAGGGTACTCTCACAAGACCTATTGGAAATGGCCCTTTCCCAGCA
>QNAV01000097.1:0-5171 GCA_003641585.1 Thermotoga sp.
ATCGTTCACAGCATATGGCCTCCCCTTCCAGGAAGGATAAAGGATTACATAGCCGCTCCAAAATCCAATGGTTACAAATCGCTTCACACAACGGTGATAACGCAATATGGTGAACCCCTTGAAATTCAGATCAGAGACGAGAGGATGCACGTGGAAGCGGAGTACGGTCTGATAGCTCATTGGATATACAAGGAAAAACCTGATTTGAAATCAGCTCAAGAATGGTTTGAAAGACTCCTGGAATGGAGGAAAGAGATATCCCAGGGAATCGTCGGAATAGATGACATAAAGAAGGAACTTCAGATGGATGAGGTCTTCGTTTTCACACCTAAAGGTGAGATAAAACATCTTCCCAAGGGCGCCACTCCGATAGATTTCGCTTACACCATTCACACGGAGATCGGTCATCACTTTGCTGGAGCCAAGGTCAACGGGAAGATGGTTCCAATAGATTATCAGCTCCAAAATGGAGACGTGGTTGAAATCATAGTCAACAGGAACTCTTCTGGACCAAGTCTTGATTGGTTGAAATACGCAAAATCTCCTAGAACGAAGGCAAAGATCAGGAGATTTTTCAAGGAGAAATTTGGGGGAGAACTGGTAGAACGAGGAAAGGATATATTGAGGAAGATCAGCAAAAAACTCGGAAGATCTCTGGAAGAGATTCTGGAAATAGATGGGTTGAAGAGAATACGAGAAGGGCTCTCAGACAGGGAGTTCTTCATGAAGATAGGAGAAGGGACGATAACCTTTCAAGATCTGCTTGAAGCGATCACCGGGGAGAAAACACAAACAAAGAGAAAGAGACGGAGGAAAATTTCCACGAGTTCTTCACCAGTGGTTGTGGGTAATTTAAAGAATATAGAAGTCCATATAGCGAAATGTTGCAATCCCATCATGGGTGATCCCATAGTTGGTGTTGTTAGCAGAAGGGGTATCACGATCCACAGAATCAACTGTAAGAATTTGAAAGGAATCGATGAAGACAGGATATTCGATGCGCAATGGGTCACGGATGTGGTGGGTTCCTTCGATGCCTTTCTCAGGATAGTTGTCGTCAAAAGGAGTGATATTGGAAATCTGATAAACCACATAGGAGATCATGGAGTGGATTTCGTATCTGCTAAAATATTAACCCCGAACAGAGAACCGACGATTGTGAAAGTACATGTGAAAGTGAGAGACACAAAAGAACTCTCAATACTCATGAATAATTTGAAGAATCATAAGTGTGTTATGAGTGTCGAAAGGGTGGTAGAGTGAGAGCGGTAGTTCAGAGGGTCAAAGAGTCAAAGGTCGTTGTGGATGGAACAGTTGTTGGAAGTATAAACAAAGGGCTTCTCGTTCTTCTTGGAGTGGGTAAGGAAGACTCTGAAGAAGATTTGAAATGGCTGGCTGACAAAGTGGTGAACCTCAGGATTTTTGAAGATGATGAGGGTAAGATGAACAAGTCTGTAAGGGATGTTGGGGGTAAGATCCTCGTTGTCTCCCAATTCACGCTCTACGGAGACTGTAGAAGGGGAAGGAGACCTTCTTTCACACAGGCTGCTTCTCCTGAGAAAGGAAGAGTCTTCTACGAAAAGTTCATAGAGATCCTTAGAAAAGAAGGAATTGAGGTTGAAAACGGTGTTTTTGGAGCGAAAATGGAAGTTCATCTGATAAACGATGGCCCCGTCACCATATTGATCGATTCTAAGAAAGTGTTCTGAGGTGTCTTCCATGAAAATACTAGTCCATGTATGCTGTGCTCCCGACTTGATAGCGACTTATCACCATTTGAAGGATCTCAATTTGACTCTTTTCTTTTTCAATCCCAATATACATCCTCCAAAAGAATATGAAAAGAGATTAGAAAACGTTGAATTTCTCGCAAGGAAATGGAAGTTACCGTTGATAAAGGGAGATTACAACGTAAAAAAATGGTACGAGGTTGTGAAGGAATACAGGGAGCTGGGTGAAGGAAGCAGGAGATGTTATGAATGTATCAAATACCGGTTGGAGGAAACTGCCAAACTTGGCATGAAAGGATTCGATGCTTTTACAACCACTCTAGCAGCAAGTCCCATGAAGAATCTTTCCTGGATAGAAGAGATAGGAAAAATTTTAGAACGAAAATACGGTATCAAGTTTTATTTCGCGGATTTTAAAAAGAAAGGGGGACAGGAATTCAGTATAAAGGTTTCCAGAGAGCTTGGTATCTACAGGCAAGATTACTGTGGTTGCATCTTCAGCAAAAGGGAGACTGAGGAAAAGAGAAAGATATCACGAATGAGAAGAGAAGAAAAACTGAAAAGGATCCTGAATTTGTACGGTGTACGAAGAGAATTCGAATTGGACCCCGAAACCCTCGAAATCGATGAAGAGCTCCTCAAGATGGGGAAAGAGTTTTTGAGAGAATTGATACTTGTCTTGAGACCTCGAAGGGTTCTCTTACCGGGAAATCTATGGGTTGGTAAGAGAAATTTGAAAATTGGCAGGTATAAGGTGAGAATAGTCAGGAGGAGTAAGGATGATAGATTTTGAAGAAGCCAAGATGGCGTTGGTTTTCGGAGACAGAATAATGTGGTCGAATATCGATATGGAAGAATCCAAAATTTTGGAGCTTTCCAGGATAGTGGATGAGGTCGGAACGACTTTATCGGGAAACTTCTACGGTATCGACTACACCATTTCAAAGATAGAAACCGTAATTGGTGAATGTGTTGTTTTGATACCCTCTAACGAGAGAGAGAATCCTGCCTATTTAAAGGCATACATAGATCATGTTCTATGGTGTCATAGAGAATATCCTGATATCATAAAAAACCTGGAGAAAGAGAGTCCCGAATGGAAAGCAAAAAGACGAATAGCTCTTGTAAAAACGGAAAATATGGGAGAGCGTTTCAAGTTGAGAAAAGAGCTCTCAAAGGTAGCGGATTGGATTTACAATTTAGGTTCCATGGATCTTTACGTTATCCTGGATTTTCCAGATGTGAGTTTTGAAGGATCTGTTTATATATCATCCAAAGAAAAGAGTTTCTCGGAAGCTTTGAGAAAAGCTTTACTGCTTGAGAGATACTCAAGAGAATCTGGGAAATTCTTGTATGAGGAGATACCAAACATCGTTCTCAAAGGTGGCATATCTTTCGATCATGAAGTACCAGAGGATATAAGTATCTTCTTGAAAACGGGAGATATCGAAGAGGCAGCCTATATGATTGGTAAAAAGGTACATGATATTTTTCTTTCGATATTGAATTTCGAGAAGGAGTATCTAATATCCCCAAGATTGTATATGGAGTCATTGATACTATTACTCTCCGAAAGGATGGGATGGTAAATGGAGATCATTTCTCTTTCCTTTCCAGCCAAAGCTGAAAACATCAGAATAGCCAGGACCGTCGTGAGAAATTTCCTGCTTCTCAAAAAAGTTTTCGAGGAAGATATATTCGACACAGAGCTCGCTCTGGATGAAGCTGTATCTAACATAATTGTCCACACATACAAGAAAGACGAGAGTAAATACATAGTCATGACGCTCACATGGAAGGACGATAAGAACGAACTGGAAATTCTTCTGAGAGATTTTGGCCCCAAGGTCGATCCTTCCAAGATAAAACCAAGACCCCTGGAGGAGGTGAAACCAGGGGGATTGGGAGTCTACATCATCCAGAAGATATTCGATGTAATGAAGTTCAAAGATGTTGATGTGGGGAATCTCCTGATCCTCAAAAAGAAATATCAAGTACCTCCCAGGAGGGATGATGAAAAAGAGTGATAGTTCATGTTGTTGGAGCAGGACTTGCTGGATCGGAGGTTGTCTATCAACTGGCCATAAGAGGCATTGAAGTCGTTCTTCACGAGATGAGACCGATTAAGATGACGGAAGTGCACAAAACAGATCTGTTTGCAGAACTCGTCTGTAGCAATTCTTTAAAGTCTGAAGATCCAGTCAACGCTGAAGGATTGCTGAAAAAGGAAATGGAGTTGTTAGGTTCCTTGATACTCGAAGAAGCCTATAAAGCGAAGATACCAGCCGGAAAAGCTCTGGCCGTCGATAGAGAGAGGTTTTCAAAAGGAGTCACCGAGAGAATAAAAAATTGTCCTGGCGTTTCCATAATTCGCGAGGAAATAAAGAGTTTAACCCCTTCTTCAGATGAGATCTGGGTCGTAGCCACTGGACCAGCGACTTCTCCTTCCTTAACAGCTTTCCTCAAGGAACTATTAGGAGAGCATTTCCTGCACTTTTTCGACGCGGTGGCACCTATCGTGACCTACGAAACTGTAAATCTATCGAAGGTCTTCTTTGGGGATAGATTTGAAAAGGAATCAAAAGATTACATAAATTGTCCTCTGGACAAGGAAGATTATGAAAGATTGTGGAAAGCATTGGTGGAAGCGGAAACCATAGAAATAGAAGATTTCGATAAGAAGCTCCTTTTCGAGAGATGCAAACCTATAGAAGAAATAGCAAAAAGCGGGAAAGATGCCCTGCGTTTTGGTCCATTGAGACCCACAGGTCTTGTGGACCCAAGGACAGGAAAAGAACCTTATGCTGTCGTTCAACTCCGAAGGGACAACATGGAAGGAACATTGTACAATCTTGTTGGATTTCAAACAAGATTGAAATGGAAAGAGCAGAAAAAGGTCATAAGAATTATACCCGGTCTTGAAAAGGTTGAGATAGTCCGATATGGTGTCATGCACAGGAACATCTATATCAACTCTCCAAAGGTTTTGGATCCTTTCATGAGATTGAGGAAAGACAAAAGGATATTTTTTGCAGGTCAGATAACTGGAGTAGAAGGATACGTGGAATCTGCTGCTTCTGGAATATATGTAGCGTACAATATATATAGGATGCTGAGGGGAAAGGAGCCCGTCAGATTCCCAAGAGAAACGATGCTGGGTTCTCTATTCCATTACGTGATAGAGGGGTGCGTGGGAGATTTAAAACCAATGTACGCGAATTTCGGGCTCCTTCCAAAAATCAGGGTAAGGGATCGCTTCGAAAGGAGAAGAAAACTATCCGAAATAGCCATCAAGTCACTGGAAAATTTCCTCAAAGAGCATCCCTGGTGAGGTGATGCTTTGTGAAAGTTGAAGTATCTGTCAGCAAAGATCGAATGTCAGCATACATCACGCTCATACCAGATGAAGAGGGTGAGACCATATCTCAGAGTGATATTCTG
>QNAV01000098.1:0-5157 GCA_003641585.1 Thermotoga sp.
CGTGTGAACAGAGCTGAACCATGCGTTCTTGCGAACAACCCAACTTCACAGGTGATTGGCCTTATCTCAGTTGGCCTTCTCCCATCCGCTCGAATCCCTTTCTCAACGATCATTCTCCTCATTTTGTTTTTAACAGCCTCTGTAAAAACATCGTTTATGAAAGGCTCTATCTCCTCCGTGTTTTCCAGTTGAAATTCTTCCATGATTTTTTGGAAGAGTTCTTCCTTGTACTCATCCAAAGCTTCTTGTCTAGCATGTTTTCCCGGGATTAAGATCCTCTTTTCGAGCTCCTCGAAATCGATCAAGTTCTCGAATCTTTCGAGAATTTCCTTGGGAGCTTCCGGCTCCACGTATTCGTACTTCTCGACAGGTATTTCCGAAATCACCATTTCTTGAAATTCCACCAATTTTTTAATCGCTTCATGAGCTTGCATCAAAGCTTTTACCATTTCTTCTTCGGAGATTTCTTTAGCTTCACCTTCAACCATCGTAACTGCATCCTTGGTACCTGCAACCACGATATCCATCCTGCTCCTTTCCACTTGCTTTTCCGTTGGGAAGATAACGTATTCTCCATCAACAAGACCAATCCTGACACCCGCAACAACTCCTTCAAATGGTATCTTGGAGAGGTTTAAAGCAAGGGAAGCTGCAAAAATTCCAAGAGCATCGGGGGGAGTATCGGGATCAGCTGAAAGGACCGTAACTATCACTTGTATCTCGTTGGCAAATTTTTTAGGAAATAAAGGTCTGATTGGCCTGTCTATCAACCTTGCAGAAAGAATGGCAGATTCACTGGGTTTACCTTCTCTCTTTATGAACCCCCCAGGAATTTTACCGGCAGCATAGAATCTCTCCTGGAATTCTACAGTTAAGGGAACGAAATCTATCCCTTCCACAACTTTATCCGACATTGTTGCGGTGGCGAGAACAGCAGTATCACCGTATCGTACGAGAACGGATCCATGAGCTTGCTTTGCCATCTTTCCGTGTTCCACGATCAGTTCCCTTCCAAATATGTTCGTCTTCCACGTCTTCATCTTCATCACCTCGATCGCAATTTTATTAAATATCAGGAGCGGGCTGGCGCCCGCTCCCCCTATTCGATCCAACCGTTATTTTCTCAATCCTAATTTCTCAATCAACTCTCGGTAAGACTCTGGCTTGGTTCTTCTCAAGTACTTTAGCAACTTTCTTCTTCTCCCAACCATTTTCATAAGGCCACGTCTTGAATGAAAATCTTTTGGATGTTTTTTCAGGTGCTCTGTAAGATGTTTTATTCTTGCCGTTAGAATGGCTACTTGAACTTCTACAGAACCTGTGTCACCCTCATGAATCTGAAACTCCTTTATTATCTCAGCTTTCCTCTCTGGGTCGAGAGACATTCCAACACCTCCATCTTTTGAGACTCCTTCAACCCAGATGAGGATTGCTCCTGCATCCGAGTTAAGGTCTCAGATATTATATCATGAAAGAATCCCGGTTTCACCGGGAGAATGGAGCGGGCGACGGGATTCGAACCCGCGACACCCAGCTTGGGAAGCTGGTGCTCTACCCCTGAGCTACGCCCGCTCGTATCATAATCGATTATAACACTTGACTTTCGGGTAGGCAAGATATCGGGTCACTCCTTCAGTGCACCTTGCGTTAATCCAGCTACGATGTACTTCTGAGCGACCGCAAAAACGAGAATGGTGGGAAGCAGAGCCACTACAAGCCCTGCACTCAGAACGTTCCATTTTATACCCGCTTTGGATATGAAGGAGTACAAAGCTACTGGAACTGTTAATTTGTTATCGCTGTTCAGGAAAAGAGCCGCTATGAACAACTCGTTCCAAGTGTTAACAAAGGAAAAACTGAAGATAGCAGATATCCCTGGTAACATGATTGGAACAGTTATTTTGAAAAGGGCTTTCAACTTACCACATCCATCTATGAGGGCTGCTTCTTCCAGCTCTCTTGGTACCCTCAAAAAGAATCCTCTTGACATGATCGTTGAAAAAGAACATCCTATGCCAACGTAAGCTATCGTCACTCCTAAAAGCTTGTCTATCAATCCAAACCTTGAAAACATAACGTACTGTGGTATCATGACGAGGTAAGCTGGTATCATCTGAGCGAAGAACAGGAACAAGAGTATCCAGTAAACTGATCTTGTTTTGTATCTTGCAAGGACATAACCTGCGAGTAATGAGAAAAACGTGGAAATTGCTGAGGCCGATAGTGAGACAATCGTGCTGTTTAGGAAATACCTTGAGAAATTCGCAAATGAAAAAAGGTATTTGTAAGCAGACAGCGTGGGAGATGATGGGAAATACTTTATCGGGTAAGAATACACTTCTTCTGATGGCTTTAACGATGTCATGAATATCCAGAACAAAGGAAAAATTGCAAAGATCAGGTATATAGAGAGAAGGAAAAATCTGAGTACTCTGAGAAAAATTCTGTGTTTCTTCAAAATTCCATCTCCCCGTACGAAGTTAATCTCAGATAGAACAGTGTGTACACCAGCAGAATAGTTATTATGATGACCCCAACGGCAGATGCCTTGCTGAAATTAGTTTCATAGAAGACGATGTTTATCATGTAAACGGGGAGAATGTTCGTGCTACCAGCGGGACCTCCTCTTGTCGTTCCGTAGATTATATCTGGGAAATTCATCACCCATATTATTCTCAAAAGAACAGTACTCAGAAGAGTTGGCTTTATGTAAGGTAAGACAATGCTGAAGAGCCTTTTTAAAGGTCCTGCTCCATCTATCATCGCAGATTCCATAATTTCTCTCGGTATGGACTGGAGAGCGGCAAGGATCATTATCGCAAAGAAGGGAATACCGTACCATATGTTTATCATGATCACTGAGAACATCGCATAGTTTGGATCCGAGAGGAAATGAATGTTTTCACTTATCAAGTGCAATTTCTTTAGAACATCGTTCACTATTCCAAAAGTTCCGTTTAAAAGCCAGGACCAAACAAGACCTATGGCAAAACCCGATAGAGCCCAGGGATAGAAAACGAATCCTGCATATACCCCCCTTCCTTTGAAAGGGCTCCACAGAAGAAGAGCCAAAATGAATCCCAGAATCAACTGAAACGTGACGGAACCCGCTATCCATATCAGCGTGTTAAATAAAACGTGAGGAAAATCAGGATCTGTGAAGATTTCAATGTAGTTTTTCAAGCCCACGAACCTTACTCTCCAGAAAGTGAAAACCGTGTAATTCTGAAAGGACATCACAACACCTTTTATCGTGGGATAAACCACGAGAAAGGATACGATAGAGATCACAGGAAGTACCATGAAAAAGAAGAACCACGCCGCACGACGCGGCGTGGGTTTCATTTTATACCAGCTTCTTTCCAGAACTCTGCCCATTTTTTCAGAACCTCATCAATGCTCATCTTACCAAGGAGGACCTTCTGCATGGTATCCTGCTGAAACTGGTTCCACTCACTCCATCTTTCATTCCATAGTGGATAAGCTGTGAATTGGTATGTCTCCGGATGATCGAACATGTATTTCCAACCGTAGAACTTCTCGGAGCTAAAGTATGGATCCATTTCGTAGACTCTTTTATCAACTGGCAGTGCACCGTACTCTTTACACCAATATGCGTTTATTTCAGGACTGTTGAAGAATTCTATGAATTTCCATGCAAGGTCCTTATGTTTCGAATAGCTCACAATTCCCCATCCTGCAAAACCAAAAGTTGGATATGCCTTCCCGGAAGGACCAACAGGGAGTGGAGCCGTTGCGAATTTTTCAGGGGCAAGACTATCCTTCAGCAATCCCAGAGTATCCGGATCCTGATAGAGAAGGGGCGTGATTCCAGAAGAGAAAGCGTTCACCTGTTCATCGAAACCCCAATTTATCGAATCTTTAGGGGCAGTGTCTTTGTAAAGCCTTACGTACAATTCCAAGCCTAGTTTTGCTCTTGGATCCTCCCAAATGATCTTTCCATCCTTTGTGAGATACATGTTGTTGGGATCGATATCATCAAAGAATGACGTCACGATGAGATCTATGAAAGCTGTCGGAAAACCCTTCCCTCTGAACGTGTATCCATATTGATTGATCTCTGGTCTCGTCAGGTATCGTGCCATACCGTACATTTCAAAAACAGTCTTTGGAGGTTCTTTTATACCGTATTTTTCAAGGACATCTGTTCTGTAGAAAAGTGTTTTCACGTAAACCGCATTTGGAAGAAGATAGGCGGTGTTTTTATAGGTCCTTGCAGCTTCCAGAATACCTGGTATCAGGTAATCTTTTCCATCCCATTTTTCTATGTACTTTTCCAGATTCTCGAGCCCTCCCATACTAGCAAGAGCACTCAAAGACCAATCCCCTACTTCCACGATGTCTAAAGGTTGTCTTGTCGATACCATAGTGTATATCTTCTGATAAGCTGTCTCGTAAGGTGGTGAGATGAGGTTGATCTTGACCCCGGGGTTCTTTTCCTCAAATTTCTTTATGATCGTCTCGAGTATCTTGGTTCTCTCAGGACTCGTGAACACCTGAATCATGTTGAGAGTGACTGAAAGGGAGAGAGTTACCAAGGAAACGATGAGTATAACCAGAAATACTTTTCTCATGCTGCTCACCTCCGGTTGGGGACTGTTCGTATAGATTATATACTATCTCGTATCTAAGCTTCCGAGAAATTTTAGCTTTCCAGTTCTTTGTATTCACCTGAGTGCTTTTTAAACGAAAAGAAAGAAATATTAAAAATCAAATCAATAATAACTTTTCATTTGAAATATTTGACTCATATCAGCATTTTTCTGGAAAAATCCTCCTTGAAATTTTTCCATCCCAAATGCTTTCATGATTCTAGGTAAACGCTTACACATATGAGGTGGAGTCGATGCCTACTGTGAAAGACGTCGCAAAACTTGCAGGGGTTTCTATAGCAACTGTATCAAGAGTTATAAACGGTTCCGGATATGTTTCAGAACAAACAAGATATAAAGTTTGGAGAGCTATAGAAGAGCTGAGATACAGACCAGAAATTTCAGCGAAGATTCTCGCTTCAAAAAAGAAAACTTATCGAATCACTGTTTACGCAAGCGAAAGGATCCTTAAACCTCTTCAGAAAAGAATTACTGGTGAGTTTTACAGTGTGATCTTAAAATCCATAGAAGAAAATTGTGAAAA
>QNAV01000099.1:0-5125 GCA_003641585.1 Thermotoga sp.
CTCTTGGACTCTGCGTACAATCTGTTCGAAACACCTTCTATCTTCACTTCAAGCTCACTTTCCACTTTCTTGATCTCGCTTTTAACGGCAGCTATATCCTTTTCAAGAGTTGCCGAATTTTCATAAAGCTTGAGTATGTCTTTGTCATGTATTAAAACCGTTTGTTTCAACTCTTCCAGTGCTTTCCCAACGTTTCCCACAGCTTCCTTCACAAAACTCAGATCGGCTTTCTTTCCAAGAGTTGCTTCAACATCGTCCAATTTAGCTTTTACTTCCTGGAGGGATTGCTCTAACTTCGCCAGATCTTCTTTCAAAGAATCCACTTCCATGGTTTTCTCAGCAACATCCAGTAATGAGGATATCGTCCCTGAAAGATTCAGTTCGATTTCGGAAACCTTCTTCTTGAGAGATTCAACTTCTTTCTCCACATCTTCTATTTTTCCTGAGAATTCTTCAGATTGTTCATCCAAAGCCTTTTCGAGATCTCCTATTTTCGCTTTGAGATCTTCCAGAGAGGATTTCAATTTCATAACGTCTCTTGTGAGTTCTCCTGTCCTCAAAGCTATTCCATTTACAACCGTTACAAGATCCTCTATCTTAGCTCCCACAACTTTCTCCTCTATGAAATCCAGCAATCTACTCACCGCGGTGGCAGCTTCATACCTGGTTATACACCTATCCCCTTTGAAAGTTTTATCGGGATATCCTATGAAAATACCTCTTTCCCAAAGTTTGTAAACATATTCATATGCCCAGTGATGTTTCGGAACATCCGGGAAGAACGCGAAAACCATCGCTGATGAGACCGTTACCAGAACTATAAGGGATAAGATTTTCTTCTTCATAAAACATACCTCCCCTCTCTTATGTTTTAAAGTCGGGGGAACTTCTGGGGATGATCCCCACGGCTTCAAAGTGTCCCCTCGCTTTACCTGTCGATGATTATACCATCTCAAACGTCATCAATTCAAGATTTTCAATAGATCACTTCACTTTCGAGAGAATCCTGTAGAATCTACGCTTGCCAACTTTCAATACAATCTCCTTATCAAGTTTCAGTATTTCTCTGAAATCCTTGACACGTTCTCCGTTAACATATACTCCACCCTGATTTATCAATCTTTTTGCTTCACTTCTACTGGAAGCAGCTCCAACTGAAAGAAGCAAATCCACTATCGGTATCTCTTCTTCTCCGAATTCGTATGCCGGGATATCCTCTGGTACCTCTTTCTCTCTGAACACCTTTATGAACCTATCTTGAGCTTCTTTAGCTTTATCTTCTCCATGGAAGAACTTCGTTATTTCGAACGCAAGTTTCATCTTCACATCTCTTGGGTTTATGCTCTTCTCTCTCATCCCTTCCTCATATTTCTCTATTTCTTTTTCTGGTATATCGGTTAGCAATCTCATGTATTTTATGATCAGGTGATCCGGTATCGCCATCAGTTTTCCATACATCTCATTGGGAGGATCAGTGAAGGCAACGTAGTTGTTGTAACTCTTGCTCATCTTCAATTTCCCGTCGATTCCCTCTATTATGGGCATCGTCATGACTATCTGAGGTCTTTGTCCGAACTCTTCCTGTATCTTCCTACCAACTATGAGGTTGAAATATTGATCCGTTCCACCCATTTCTATATCTGCCTCTATAGCGACGGAATCGTAAGCTTGAGCCAGCGGATACAAAAATTCGGAGATGGCTATCGGTATTCCTTCTTTATATCTTTTCTCGAAATCGTCTCTTTCAAGCATTCTAGCGACAGTGTACTTCGATGCAAGAATTATAACATCAGCGAAGGTCATCTTGTCAAGCCATTCTCCGTTGAATCTGAGCTCTGTCTTTTCAGGATCCAGTATTTTGAAGGCTTGCTCTTGATAAGTCCTGGCATTCTCCAGAACTTCTTCTTTCGTCAACATAGGGCGTGTTACCGATCTTCCGGAGGGATCTCCTATACGGGCTGTGAAATCACCTATTATCAGAATCACCTTATGACCCAGATCCTGGAATTGCCTGAGCTTTCTTAAAACAACAGCGTGTCCAAGATGCAGATCCGGTCTTGATGGATCGACCCCAAGTTTCACCCTAAGAGGTCTTTCTTCTTTCAACCTCTCAAGAAGTTCTTCTTCCGACACCAAATCCACAACGTTCCTCTTCAGAATTTCGAGTTGTTTCTCGGGTTCCATCCCATCACCTCGAGATGAAGTAAGCGGTGACTATGCTGGAGACCATGAAAGCGATGGACAGAGCCACCGTTATCTTTCCACCTGTGTCCAATCCCTTCTTTCTACCAAATACAGTATATAGAGAACCCGAGCCAAAAGCTCCTCCAAGTTCCGAATACCTGCTCATCTGATTCAAAACCATGTAGATTAGAGCAACACTTATAAGACAGTGGATTATAGACATAACCAGTTTCATTCCGACACCTCCTTCTGAGTTTCGCGGTGATTATACCATATTGAGCACCTTCTTTAAAAATTTTCCCGTGTAAGATCTTTCAACCTTTGCTACTTCTTCCGGTGTTCCTGTCGCCACAACGAATCCTCCATTTTCACCTCCCTCGGGTCCGAGGTCTATTATGTAATCTGCGTTCTTTATTATATCCAAATTATGTTCTATAACTATCACGGTGTTTCCTCTATCGACGAGTCTGTTCAAAACATCTATCAATTTCTTCACATCCTCAAAATGAAGCCCAACTGTCGGTTCATCCAGAATGTAAAGGGTGTTTCCGGTGGCAGTTTTTCTCAACTCCGATGCGAGTTTTACCCTCTGTGCTTCACCACCGGAGAGAGTCGTTGCAGGTTGTCCAAGTTTTATGTAACCAAGTCCAACATCGTACAGTACCTGAAGAGTTCTCCTGATTCTTGGTATGTTCCAGAAAAACTCCAAAGCCTCGGAAACCGTCATTTCTAGGACATCTGAGATATTCTTCCCCTTATAGGTAACTTCCAACGTTTCTCTGTTGTATCTCTTTCCTCCACAGACATCACACTCCACATAGACATCTGGGAGAAAAAGCATCTCTATCTTAACGTATCCTTGTCCCTGGCAGGCTTCACACCTTCCACCTTTTAGATTGAAACTGAATCTACTCTTTGTGTATCCCCTTGCTCTGGCTTCAGGAGTCATCGCAAAGAGCTCTCTGATCTCATCGAAAACCTTGGTGTATGTTGCCGGATTACTCCTTGGAGTTCTTCCTATCGGTGATTGATCTATGGCGATAACTTTATCTATGAATTGATAGCCTATTATCTCATCGTATTCACCAACTGGCATCTTGGTCCCATGAATCAGATTTCTCAAAGCAGGGTAGAGTGTATCCATAACGAGTGATGATTTACCGGATCCCGAAACACCTGTCACACATATGAAAGTTCCCAGGGGGAAATCGACAGTTATGTTCTTCAAGTTGTTGTGCCTTGCTCCAACGAGTCTTAAAACCTTCCCTCTTCCCTTCCTTCTCTGCTTTCTCACATCTATCTTCCTAAGGCCAGCCAGATACTGACCCGTTATGGATTTTCCGGGATTTCTCACCAGATCTTCTAAAGGGCCTTGGTATACTATCTCACCACCTTCCCTTCCCCCACCGGGTCCTATGTCTATGATGTAATCTGCACTTCTTATTATCTCCTCATCATGCTCCACAACGATGACGGTATTTCCAAGATCTCTGAGCTTTTTTAGTGTCCTTATCAGTTTCTCGTTATCCCTGGCATGTAGCCCTACCGTTGGCTCATCCAGAACGTATATAACACCTGTAAGACCCGATCCGATCTGAGTCGCAAGTCTTATCCTCTGAGACTCTCCCCCAGAGAGCGTGTTCGCGTTCCTTGAAAGTGTGAGGTAGCTAAGACCCACATCCACCAAGAATTGAAGCCTTTTCTCTATTTCGTTTACGAGCTCTCCAACGATGGCTTTTTCCCTTTCAGATAGTTTCTCTTTCAAACCTCTTATGAACTCCAGCTCTCTATCTATGGGAAGATCTGTGAAATCAACTATATTTAAACCATTTATTTCAACTGCAAGTGCTTCTTTTCTGAGTCTCTTCCCATCACAAACATGACATTTTTTCTGGAGTATGAAGTGCTTTTCTATCCATTCTTTCATATCCTCAGATTCCGTCTCCCGGTACCATCTCTCGATTTTTGGAACGACTCCTTCAAAGGTCTCATCTCCGTATAGAACAAAGGATTTTATCTCATCGGGTAGATCTTTGAAAGGAACGTGAGGAGATACTCCCTTCATTGAGACCATCCTTGCAACTCTTCTTGAAAGTCTCCCATCCCATCTATACGGAATTATCGCCCCATCCAGGATCGATCTCTCTTCGTCAATAACTGACTTGGGATCCACTTCGAGTGTGAATCCCAGTCCGTGGCAATGAGGACACGCACCATATGGACTGTTAAAAGAAAAGAGTTTTGGTGTTATCTCAGGAAGTCCAACTCCACAGATAGGACACATCAAGCTCTCACTGAATATAACTGTCTCACCTGTGTCAACGTTTCTAACTTCAAGGATGCCCCTCGCTTCTCTCAAAGCGATTTCCATACTGTCTGCGATCCTCGTTTTTTCATCTCTTCTCAACCTCAGCCTGTCCACGATGAGTTTTATGGTATGTCTTTTGTTCTTCTCCAGCTCATTGATTTCTTCGAGCCTTCTTATCTCACCATCCACTTCCACCCTGACAAAACCTTTTCTTATCAGATCCTCGAACTCTTTTTTGAAGGTTCCTTTCTTTTCGTTGGCGATAGGAGCCATTATGTAGATTCTTGCACCTTCATCGAATTTTTCGAAGAGATCCTTAACCATCTCATCCAGGCTCTTTTTTTCAAGGAGCCTCCCACAAATGGGACAATGAGGTTTTCCTATCCTTGCGTAAAGTACTCTCAAATAGTCATATATCTCAGTCACGGTGCCAACCGTCGATCTGGGATTGTGAGAGACGCTCTTCTGATCTATGGCTATAGAAGGAGACAAACCCTCTATAGATTCGACATTCGGTTTTTTTAGCTCTCCTAGAAACTGTCTCGCGTAGGTTGACAAAGATTCGAGGTATCTTCTCTGTCCTTCTGCGTATATGGTGTCCAGAGCAAGAGATGATTTCCCAGAACCTGAAAG
>QNAV01000100.1:0-5092 GCA_003641585.1 Thermotoga sp.
GTGGTCAGGAAATCTTCTATATGATCCCTGAAAGGTTTCCAAAGTTTCAAGACCTTTTCCAATTGCTCTTTAACATTCTCTGGAGCAGGAGGTAGCGTGGAAACAGCATCCCATTGGAGATCCAAAGGGGCTTCCCCACCATATGTCAAAGCCTTAAGCGTCGTGTCGAATACCTTTACAGTATTCAGGAGCTCTTCTTTCACTTTTGGATCCTTTGTTTTTGAGTAAAGAAGTATCTCTTTTGACATTTTCTGCGTGAGCATTCTCTGCCTTCCTGCAAGATTAACAACCAAGGCATCATCTTTCTGCAAGTTCGTTATGAACAGTGTGGAAATATAAACAGCTATTATTAAACCGGCAAGTATGACCAAAGGTATAGTGAGTTTCCATGAGAGTCTTTTCCACATCGTCTATCACCTCCTTTGTTTTTTCATGAGAAATTATACACTATTAACTTGAAACCTTTATAGTGATCTACTTGTTACACATATTTGATTTGAATAAATAAGGAAACAGATCATATCGAACGATATGGTTCATATTGTGATAGGATTTTCCTACAGGGAGGGATGCGAATGTACGTTGTGGGAATAGATCAAGGGACAACGAGTACGAGATCTATCCTTTTTAACGAGAAAATGGAGGTGATCCGTGAATCCAGAAAGAAGTTCAAACAGATATTCCCAAAACCTGGTGGGGTGGAGCACGATGCAGAGGAGATAGGGAAAACAGTTGAAGAATCCCTAAAGGAAGTTCTGGATGGAATTCCTCTCAAGGAGGTTGCAGGAATCGGTATAACAAATCAGAGAGAAACCATCGTGGCATGGGATTCGAAAACTGGAGATGTTCTCTACAACGCCATCGTATGGCAATGCAGAAGAACCGCAGAAAGGGTTGAGGAGTTAAGAAAACGTCATTACGAGGATATATTAGAGAAAACAGGGTTGGTAGTGGATCCATATTTCTCAGCAACCAAAATGGAATGGATGTTAAAGAACGTGGACGAGGTCAAAAAAGCCAAGGAAAAGGGAACACTTCGTTTTGGAACGATAGATTCGTTCCTGGCTTATCGCCTCACAGGTGAACACGTGACCGACCCATCAAACGCATCGAGAACCATGCTCTTCAATTTGAAAGAATTGAAATGGGACGAAGATCTCTTGAAAATGTTTGGTATTCCAGAATTTTCGCTACCGAGGGTGATCAATACATCAGAGGTCTTTGGAAGGACCAAGGAAGGAATACCTGTGGGATCCCTCATAGGTGACCAGCAATCCGCTCTTTTCGGTCAAGCATCCTTCAAAGAAGGTGATGTCAAGTGTACTATGGGAACAGGAAGTTTCATCCTCATGAACATAGGTGGTGAACCTGTAATTTCAAGAAAAGGCCTTTTAACGACCATCGCTTGGAGATTGAAAAACGAAGTAACCTACGCTATCGAGGGAAGTATTTTCGTAACGGGTGCCTTGATAGATTGGCTTGTGAACAATTTGAAATTGGCTGAGAGTGTGGAAGAGTTAACAAAAATGGCTGAACGTGCATCAAACGAGGGAGTTTATCTTGTTCCTGCTTTTACGGGACTTGGAGCTCCTCATTGGGATCCATACGCCAGGGGATTGATGATAGGTTTGACACGTGGCGTGAAGAGAGAGAACATAGTAAGGGCTTGTTTTGAGGCAATTGCCTTTTCGATATTCGAGCTTGTGGTTCTCATGAAGGAAGAGACTGAAAAATCCATCAGAAGCTTGAAAGTTGATGGAGGAGTTGCCAAGAACGAACTCATATTGAAATTGCTGTCGTCTCTTTTGAAAGTAGAAGTCGAAAGGCCCGTTGTCTTGGAAACAACGGCTTTTGGAGCGGCTTTTCTAGCGGGAATGGCTGTGGGAATCTTTGAGAAAGATGATCTGTTCAAGCTGAGAAAGATCGAGAAAGCGATCATGGAGCATCGAATCAATCTCAGGGAGGATTACAAAAGATGGAGGATGGCGGTGGAAAGGGCAAAGAACTGGGCCCATTAAGTGAAGAAAAGCTGAAGGATTTTGCAAGTTTTCTGACAAGATTTTTGAAAGAGGGTACTCTGGTTCTTTTATGTGGAAGACTTGGTTCTGGAAAGACGACATTCGTTAGAGGCATGGTGAGGGGTATCGGTCTGAAAGAGGACATCGTCAGAAGTCCGACTTTCACTCTGATGAACGTATACGTCGGTGAGAAGACGATTTATCATGTGGATCTTTACAGATTGAAATCAGATGATAGTATATTCTTCGATCTCGAGGAAGTAATAGAGGATGAGGAAGGAATAGTCGTTATCGAATGGGCAGATAGATTCAGGGATTTCTGGCCCGAAGAAGGATTGAAAATACGGATAAACGTTGTGAATGAAACCGAAAGGATCCTCGTCATATCCACGAATAAGGAGGTGATTGATGTTGAAAGAGTCATCAAAAGTTGGAAAGAAAAAATTCGAGAAACTGGAAGAATATGCTAAGGAATCTATAAAAGAATACACGATCCCAAATAGATTACCCTCTATACCCTTGAGGAGTAACATGGTGATATTCCCACATACAGTCGTTCCATTCTATGTTGGCAGAGAAAAGTCCCTGATGTCCCTCGAGGAATCCATGGAAAACTACAACAGGCTTCTTTTCGTAACGAGTCAAAGGGATATAACCATAGAGAACCCCAAACCCGATGATCTGTACGATGTTGGAACGGTCGTGAAGATCATACAGATAATGAAACTTCCCGATGGGACATACAAGGTTTTAGTCGAAGGACTTGAGAGAGCTAAAAAGGTGGATGTAATAGAGGAAGAAAGTTTGTTTCTCTTTGAGATAGAGATATTGAAAGTGAGTTACAGAAAGACTAAGAGGTTGGAAGCCCTAATGCGTAGAGTCAGGGAATACCTCACCCAGTACATTTCGTACACCAGGAAGTTTCCTCAAGAAACTCTAACTGCTTTAGAGGATATGAGCGATCCAAATCGGTTCGCAGACTTCGTGGCTTCTATAATCCCCGCCACCCTTGAGGAAAAGCAGGAACTTTTAGAGACGATACATCCCACGACGAGATTGGAAAAGATTTTGGAAATACTTATGCGTGAGATAGAGCTCCTTCAAATAGAAGAGAAAATCGATAAGAAGGTTAAAGAAAGGATCGAACAGACACAGAAAGAGTACTTCTTGAGGGAAAAGCTAAGAGCCATAAAGGAAGAGCTGGGAGCGCAAGAGGATGTTGAGATCAGAGAATTGAAGGAAAAAATTGAGAAAGGGGATTTTCCAGATTATGTCAAGGAGAAGGCCTATAAAGAGTTAGATAGATTCGAAAAGATGGCACCTTACTCTGCAGAAGCTACCGTCGTTAGAACGTATCTCGATTGGATATTGAATCTACCGTGGAATGCGAAGACACAGGATAGGATGGATATCAAAGAAGCAAGGAAGATACTTGAAAAGAACCACTATGGCCTGGAGGATATAAAGGAAAGGATTTTAGAATTCCTGGCTGTCAGAAAGATGGCAAAGAATCTCAGAGCTCCGATACTCTGTTTTGTGGGGCCTCCAGGTGTTGGGAAGACCTCACTTGGAAAATCTCTGGCCGAGGCCACAGGTAGGAAATTCGCCAGGATGTCCTTGGGTGGCTTAAGGGATGAAGCGGAGATCAAGGGACACAGAAGAACCTACGTTGGAGCTATGCCTGGAAGGATAATCCAATTGATACGGAGGGTGGGAACGAAAAACCCTGTCATTCTTCTCGATGAAGTTGACAAGATGGGAGTTAGTTTTCAAGGAGATCCTGCAGCGGCTTTACTCGAAGTTTTGGATCCAGAACAGAATATCGAATTCGTTGATCATTATTTGGAAGTTCCATTCGATCTATCTGATGTGTTGTTCATAACAACCGCCAACGTGCTGCACACCATCCCACCTGCTCTGAAAGACAGAATGGAGATAATAGAGATCCCTGGGTACACGGAAAGAGAGAAGTTCAACATTGCAAAGAAATACATAATGCCCAAGCTTCTAAAAGATCATGGGTTGGAAGCATCGCAAGTTAAGATAACACCAAAGGTTCTGAACACGGTTATAAGAAACTATACACGAGAGTCTGGGGTTAGGAACCTTGAAAGGAATCTTGAGAAATTGGTAAGAAAAGCCGCATTGAGAATTGCTGAAGGTGAGGAAAGAGTGTATGTAAGCGTTAGAAACTTAAAGGATTTTCTTGGAGTTCCCCCTTTCAGAGGAGAAGAGATACTGGAAAAGCCTGAGGTGGGGGTAGTTACAGGCCTTGCATGGACCCCTTACGGTGGAGTGGTGATATTCGTTGAGACGGCTCTGATACCGGGTAAGGGGCGTTTGATTTTAACGGGCCAGATGGGGGATGTTATGAAAGAATCAGCTAAGATAGCCATGAGTTTGTCCAGGAGACTTTGTGGAAAGGAAAATCAGGATGTGTTTGAAAAAAACGATGTTCATGTTCATTTACCTGAAGGGGCTGTTCCCAAGGACGGACCATCAGCTGGAGTAGCCATAGTTACAGCTCTATTCTCTGCTGTTACAGGAAAGAAGGTTAGGAATGATACAGCTATGACAGGAGAAATAACGCTGAGAGGGAAGGTTCTACCCGTTGGTGGGATAAAAGAGAAGATCCTGGCCGCTCATAGATCGGGTATAAAGAGAGTTATCATTCCCAAGGGAAACGAACAGGACCTGATTAAGATACCTAATGATGTGATCGAAGATCTTGAGATAATACCAGTTGAAAGTGTAGATGAGGTTCTCAAGGAGGCGGTTACGTGAGAAATTTTCTCTTTCTGCTTCTTCTGACGATATTCTCCTTGCTCTTTTTGATCACATTTCACATGTACAGATCGAAGGTTTTGGAAATTGAAAACTTGAAGGAAAAAGTAAAAGCATATGAGATCTATATATTCGGAGATTTCGACGAGTTCACGCGTTACATTGAAAAAAATGGTGTGGAGATACCCTATCTGGAGAATCTAAAAAGGAGGAAAGCCAAGGAGATCGTATCCGATGGGATATACCAGATGAGGATGGCAAATTACAGCACGGCGATTGCGAAATTCAAA
>QNAV01000101.1:0-5075 GCA_003641585.1 Thermotoga sp.
GGAACGCTTACATCCTCCATACAATGAACAGGTCTGAAAGCTATTATACCCTCTGGTATCGCCTTTCTGAATTTCCATATCTTCATCCTTTGATGCCTGTTATCTGCTACGTAAACTTCTATCGCTCCCATCTTCATCAAGCTATCTCCCAGATTGAAGTAAGCTTTCGATAGACTCTCTTTATCAGCGGATTCGATTTCTATGATGAGATGGGCATCCGCCTCCATGTTAGGAATACTCTCGTTGAGAAATCTGTAAGCCATCTGAACGGATTTTTTATCCATGAATTCTATTGAGGAAGGAAGAGTTCCCGCTTCTGATAAAACCTTTGGTACAGAAAGAATCGCTTCATCGACGCTTTTGAAAGGAACCAGAAGTGTCGCCAGATATTTCGGTTTAGGTATCAACCTTAGAATGATCTTGGTGATTATCCCAAGAGTTCCTTCAGATCCAACCAAAAGTCTTATCATGTCGTATCCCATAACGTTTTTTACCATCTTCCCACCAAAGCTCACGATCTCTCCTGTGGGGGTCACAACCTCAACACCGAGAACGTGGTATCCTGTTGGACCATATTTCAGAACACGGGTTCCTCCAGCGTTTTCCGCCACGTTACCACCTATAGAAGAGCTCTCACTACTTGCGGGATCTCCTGCATAGTATAAACCGTGCTGTTCTGCCAGCTTCTGTATCTCATCCGTTATCACACCAGGTTCAACAACCACGACCATGTTTTCAGGATCGAATTCTAGGATCCTGTTCATCCTCTCAAAAGACATTAAGATTCCTCCATGGGCTGGAACGGCTCCTCCTGAAAGACCGGTCCCAGCTCCTCTTGGTGTGACAGGTATCTTCATCTCGTTGGCTAGTTTTAAAATCTTTGAGATCTCTTCTGGTGTCTTTGGAAAGACAACAACTTCCGGTTCGAGGGGCTCCAGTTCCGCTGTTTCATCCTTTGAGTATCTCTCCAGATAATCCCTGTCGATCCTCACGCCACCTTCTCCCAAAATTTCTTTCAATTTTTCTATGACTTCTTTTGTAACCTTTGAATATTTCAATTTCCCGCCTCCTCGATGGATTCCAATCTTCTTGCGATCTCCTCAAGGGTTGATGCGGCATCGGCTACAAGCCCAAGATCTGCGACTTTGAATATTGGTGCATATTTATCCTTGTTTATCGCTATGACGAATTCTGAGGTTTGCATGCCGGCTATGTGTTGGACAGCACCTGATATACCTGCCGCGATGTAGACTTTGGGTTTGACGACTTTCCCACTCAGTCCAACCTGATGATCCTGAGAGAGCCATTTAGCATCGACAACAGCCCTCGTCGCTCCAACCGCTCCCCTAACAAGTCTTGCGAGTTTCCTTGCTATCTCGACATTTTCCTTTCTTCTCAATCCCTTACCGACAGATACAATGACATCGGCTTCCTGAATGTTCGCCTCCAATTCTTTTTCTTTAAAATCCAGCAAGAAGCATCTATCCTCTAGATCTTCGTCTTTAACTTCCTCCATGATAACTTTTGCTTTCTTTGAATCATCGTAATTTGGTATGGGAAACGTTTTCGGCCTTACCGTTGCCATTTGGGGTCTGTGGTTTGGGGTTTTTATCGTGGCCATGACGTTTCCGCCTATTGCCGGTCTTGTCTGAAGAAGGTTCCCTTCATCGTCTATGTCGAGTCCTGTACAATCTGCTGTAAGGCCTGTTTTCAATTTCGCCGCAAGAGCTGGTAGAAGAGTCCTGCCAAAGGTCGTCGCAGGTGAGATGATTATGGAAGGGTTGTATCTTCTCACAACTCGTTCGGATATTTTCAGGAAAGGATCCAGCGAGAACCTCTTCAACCGCGGATGAACAGCAACCACAGCTTCATCTGCGCCGTATCCCCCTGCCCTTTCAAAATTTTCCTCCTTTCCAGTTATGAGAAAGAGAACCACTTTATAGCCAACTTTGCTCGCAAGCTCTCTCGCTTTTCCCAGAAGTTCCAGAGAATTTTTATCGAAAGCGTTGTTCAGAACCATTATCATCTTCCATCACCCTCTACAAAAGGTTTCAGAATCTCTATGATTTTTTTCAAACCTTCTTCCAGCTCCTTTCCTTCATATAGAACACACTCTCTGGAAACCTTAGTGTTGAAAACGGAGACAACCCTGGTTGGAGAACCTGAAAGCCCAACTTCCTTTGGATCGAAGCCTAAATCCTTTCCACTGAAAACTTTTATCTCCATCTTCAATGCCTTTTTCTTTCCAGCCAGCGTTGGAAGTCTTGGCTCTGCCACGCTTCTCATGACGGAAATTAGAGCAGGAAGTTTCACTTTCCATCTCTCAACACCATCTTCGACGGATCTTTCAAGTATCATCTCTCCATCGCTAACGTCTATAACGTTAGAGACGTATGTGATAACTGGAAGATCCAGAAGGGCTCCAACCTCAGGCCCCACTTGCCCCGTCTCACCATCCGTTGCCTTTTCACCACATATTATCAAATCGAAATCCAAGGATAGTCTTCTTATAGCTTCGGATAAGACGAAACTGGTCGCCCACGTATCGGAACCTGCAAAGATCCTATCTGTGAGTAGTATGGCTTCATCTGCACCGAGAGCCAAGGCTTCTCTTAGAACCTCTTCAGTATTCGGTGGCCCCATACTTATAACCGTTACTTTTCCTCCTCTGCTTTCTTTGATACGCAGGGCAAGCTCGAGTCCGTGTGAATCAAAAGGATTCATAACAACATCTATTCCTTCCCTTATCATTATCCCGGTTTCAGGATCCAGTTTCACATTCTCAGTATCTGGAACCTGCTTTACAAGAACGATAACGTTCACAGGTATTCCTCCTTCAGTGATTTCTCCAATATTGATGATACAAAAAGGTCTTCTTTTGTCAAAATTGAAAAATGGAAGAAAATATTTGAATAGGTCGATTCATTAATGATTATTCATTATTAAATCTTCATTTTGACCAAAAATTGATCGAATTTATGTTATATCTTTTGATAAACAAGTGATAAAATAATGGAGTAAAGAGGTGATAACTTGAAGGTATCTCTTCTTTATGGAAGAAGGAAATTGTCTGTCGATCTTCCCGAAGAAAGAGTGGGGGGCATACTTGAGAAGAGAGAAATGCCGTACCTTGATGATCCATGGTCTGCTCTCATGAGATCTCTAAAAAATCCCATAGCCTCTCCTCCCCTTGAAGAGATATCGAAAGGCAGAAAAAACGCTTGCATAGTCATATCGGATAATACAAGACCTGTGCCTAACGAACTACTTCTCAAAGGGATATTGGAGATATTGAAAAAGAACGTTCCCAGGATAAAGATTCTCATCGCGAATGGATTGCATAAGGAATTGAATGAAGATCAGATAAAAGAGCTCGTGGGTGAGGATATATTCGAAAATTTCGAGATATTGAATCATAACGCGTTGAAAAATGAAGAATTGGCCTACATAGGAGATACTCCTCGTGGTATTCCCATATACATAAACAAAAATTACATAGAAAGCGATCTTAGGATCTTAACTGGCCTTGTTGAACCACACTTCATGGCGGGGTATTCCGGTGGTAGGAAATCCATATGTCCTGGTATATCGGGGTATGAAACAGTGAAGTTCTTTCACAGTCCAATGCTTCTGGAATCCCCTAAAGCCGATAACTGTGTAGTGGAAGGAAATCCGGTGCATGAGGAGGCAACGTACATAGCGAGAAAGGTTGGTGTGGATTTTATCGTCAACGTTGCGATAGATTCGGAAAAGAGAGTCTCTGGTATATTTGCAGGAGATCTGGAAAAAGCGTGGTACGAAGCTGTAAAATACGTGTCTAAATACTCCGAGGTTCCCCTTAGTGAAAAATACGATATTGTCCTCACAACGAATGGTGGATATCCACTGGATAGGAATTACTATCAAACGGTGAAGGGACTTGTTGCGGGTGCCAGGGCTCTTAAAAAAGGAGGGATTTTGATCATAGCAGCAGAATGTATTGATGGTCTGGGAAGTGAATATTTCAAGAAATCACTTCAGATTTTGAAGGAGATCGGAGATTATGATAGGTACATAGATTACATATCCAAACCCGAAAACTTCCTCGTGGATCAATGGGAAGTGGAAGAGCTTGTGAAGGTTCTGAAAGTGGCATCTAAGATATTCATGTTCTCTGATGGTTTGAATCGAGAAGATTGGAAATACACATTCACCGAGAGAATTGAGAGTGTGGAAAAAGGGGTTGAGAAAGCCCTAGAGATTGTTGGTGAAAGAGCAAAAATACTGGTAATTCCTGAAGGGCCATACATCATTCCAAGAATCGAAGGAGGTGAATGATTTGCTTTACGGCTGGTGGGGTAAGATGATGGTAGTAGATCTTTCAAAGGGTTCTATAGATAAGGAGGAAATAGATGAGAAGGTGTTAAAAAAATACATAGGTGGGAGAGGTCTTGGAGCATACCTTTTCGTTCAACACACTAGAGATCCGAATGTTGATCCCTTAAGTGAGAAAAATCCGATAATACTGACAGTAGGGCCGTTAACCGCAACCCCTTCTCCAACAGCTGGGAGAGCCAACATGACTTCAAGATCTCCTCTTAGCTTGACGATAATGGACAGTAACATAGGAGGAACATTCGGGGCTTTGATGAAGATGGCTGGGTATGACGCAGTAGTGATAACCGGGAAATCCCCCGAACCAGTTTATCTCTATTTTGATGATGAAAGGGTTGAGATCCTGCCTGCAAGAGATCTTTGGGGAAAGGGTAACGAGGAAGTAACCAAGATTCTGAAGGAGCGGCATGGAAAAAGAGCTTCTGTTCTATCTATAGGAAGGGCTGGTGAAAATCTTGTCAGGATATCAGCGGTGATGAATAACGGAGAGAGGGCTTTTGGAAGAGGTGGCGCAGGAGCAATATGGGGATCCAAAAAATTGAAGGCGATCGTAACGAATGGGGGAAAGCAGCGGCCTTTAATACACTCTCCTGAAGATTTCAAATACTTCAGATACGAAGCGAACAAACTGATCGTAACTCACCCTGTAACATCCAAAGTTTTCAATCCATTAGGAACTATAGGAATCATAAGGATGATAA
>QNAV01000102.1:0-5060 GCA_003641585.1 Thermotoga sp.
CCGTAAAAAGGAGATTGAAAGTGTAATTTTCTTAGCTTCCGAGTTCTTTGCCCAAACTTTGTTTCAGAAGGAGAATCCGTAAAAAGGAGATTGAAAGTGGACAGGGAGGAGCGCCTAAACTTCCGCATCGGTGAGGTTTCAGAAGGAGAATCCGTAAAAAGGAGATTGAAAGCGAAGCTGAGCGGCAGAGCTAAAGCTTTAGCGGAGACCCGTTTCAGAAGGAGAATCCGTAAAAAGGAGATTGAAAGTTCCTGTCGGAAGGTTTGAAGCTGTTCTATGCACGCCGTTTCAGAAGGAGAATCCGTAAAAAGGAGATTGAAAGAGAGCATTTTTAGGACTTTGAGCATTAAGTAAAATACTTTCGTTTCAGAAGGAGAATCCGTAAAAAGGAGATTGAAAGTCTGAACCACCCGAAGCTCTGTTGTAATACTGATAGTTTCAGAAGGAGAATCCGTAAAAAGGAGATTGAAAGTTGCCCTGGTCAGAGGATACTTTTACAACAAGCTGAAGACCGTTTCAGAAGGAGAATCCGTAAAAAGGAGATTGAAAGCTCTCTTACAGCAAGGGATCTAACCCCCCACTGGACGCGTTTCAGAAGGAGAATCCGTAAAAAGGAGATTGAAAGTATAATAGAAACAGAGTGGTGCAAGATAACGATACAAAAGTTTCAGAAGGAGAATCCGTAAAAAGGAGATTGAAAGCATCCGTCTCGCAACTCTTTCACCTCCTTTCGTTTCAGAAGGAGAATCCGTAAAAAGGAGATTGAAAGTCATACGACCACCCACCTGCTCTTTACTTTCCCTTCCTTGGTTTCAGAAGGAGAATCCGTAAAAAGGAGATTGAAAGTTGATTCGTCTGTCACTATTTTGACATGCTTGGACAGTTTCTGTTTCAGAAGGAGAATCCGTAAAAAGGAGATTGAAAGCTAGGATTTGGCGTTTTTCCCAGTTGATTTTATTTAGGTTTCAGAAGGAGAATCCGTAAAAAGGAGATTGAAAGGTTATTGATGCTCTCGATATCAATCCAGGCGATTTTCGTTTCAGAAGGAGAATCCGTAAAAAGGAGATTGAAAGACTTTTTAAACGGCATAAAAACACTCGTAACAGATAAGTTTCAGAAGGAGAATCCGTAAAAAGGAGATTGAAAGAAGACCAGTCTCGTGTGGGACTTTCAGGGATGTGTACAGTTTCAGAAGGAGAATCCGTAAAAAGGAGATTGAAAGATGAGCCATTTACCGTGGAATTTTCGTCCAATTTCTGCTCTGTTTCAGAAGGAGAATCCGTAAAAAGGAGATTGAAAGGCTATTACCAATTTCCTCTGGAGGTAATACAGGAAGGTCGTTTCAGAAGGAGAATCCGTAAAAAGGAGATTGAAAGTTACAAGTTCCTTCTCCTGCGGTTTCATCCTCCTCAGTTTCAGAAGGAGAATCCGTAAAAAGGAGATTGAAAGATCTTTTCTTGGACTTTTTCGATTTTTTGTTTTATCGTTTCAGAAGGAGAATCCGTAAAAAGGAGATTGAAAGCTCCTTTAGCTTTGAGCTTAACTGAACTTCGCCAAGTGTTTCAGAAGGAGAATCCGTAAAAAGGAGATTGAAAGGAGTTGCTGGCAAATGTACTCAGGTGTCACTATACAGTTTCAGAAGGAGAATCCGTAAAAAGGAGATTGAAAGAGGAGAAATCTTGGGAGGATGTGCCCTCTGTAATAGTTTCAGAAGGAGAATCCGTAAAAAGGAGATTGAAAGCTCTTTCACTCGCTCTCACGATAACGAAGTCTTTTTCCGTTTCAGAAGGAGAATCCGTAAAAAGGAGATTGAAAGCTAGGTATAGTCGCTATTTATCTCCTCTATAAAGGAGGTTTCAGAAGGAGAATCCGTAAAAAGGAGATTGAAAGAGTTTGTAGGGATGGGTGGTGTTGTAAAGAAGAGGAGGACGGAAATGGGTTTCAGAAGGAGAATCCGTAAAAAGGAGATTGAAAGTGCTATCGCCCCCTGAAGTACTTCAGCAGGGCGGGAAGAAGTTTCAGAAGGAGAATCCGTAAAAAGGAGATTGAAAGCAGAGGTAAATAGCAGTCTCAATACTTCCCGTCAACTCTGTTTCAGAAGGAGAATCCGTAAAAAGGAGATTGAAAGGAGATGACGTCAGGCTCGATCCAGTCCAACTCAATGTATAGTTTCAGAAGGAGAATCCGTAAAAAGGAGATTGAAAGGGACGCATGCTACATCTCCACAGCTGGTGATCGTGACCGTTTCAGAAGGAGAATCCGTAAAAAGGAGATTGAAAGATCCAGGCGATTTTCTCGTCCTTCATGTCGTTTCTGTCAGTTTCAGAAGGAGAATCCGTAAAAAGGAGATTGAAAGCGGGCTTGAACGCTATGCATTCAAACTCAGAGCGGCAGCAGTTTCAGAAGGAGAATCCGTAAAAAGGAGATTGAAAGAGTATATTTCCACCTCAAGTTCCACCCGTAGCGGTGTAGTTTCAGAAGGAGAATCCGTAAAAAGGAGATTGAAAGCGAAGTATGGCGTCGAGATGTGGCTCGAGTGTAGCTCCACGTTTCAGAAGGAGAATCCGTAAAAAGGAGATTGAAAGCTTCCTGATCTGGTAGGAGCGGCAGGTACCTTTATGTCCGTTTCAGAAGGAGAATCCGTAAAAAGGAGATTGAAAGAGCCACGTGCCTATGTATCCCCTCCTGAATTCTCTGTTTCAGAAGGAGAATCCGTAAAAAGGAGATTGAAAGCTAACTGGAGCTCCTTGCACTTCTTTTTTTCTTCTAGCGTTTCAGAAGGAGAATCCGTAAAAAGGAGATTGAAAGCTAACGTTCGGAGGAAGCATATCCTTCCACTTCGGCAGTTTCAGAAGGAGAATCCGTAAAAAGGAGATTGAAAGTTTCTCTCGTACAAATAGCAGAACTCCTCCCTTCTGGCGTTTCAGAAGGAGAATCCGTAAAAAGGAGATTGAAAGGCGATACTCTTTTCTCCTGTAATGATAGTAGCTATTATCGCTGTTTCAGAAGGAGAATCCGTAAAAAGGAGATTGAAAGTAGACCATCCACATCTTTAAGCCCAGTTCTCTGCTTATTAGTTTCAGAAGGAGAATCCGTAAAAAGGAGATTGAAAGCTGGGATTACTCTCTTTATTATCTTTGGTTTCAGGTTAGTTTCAGAAGGAGAATCCGTAAAAAGGAGATTGAAAGTAGAAAAACTCGGAATTCCAGACATAGAGATGCCTCCAGTTTCAGAAGGAGAATCCGTAAAAAGGAGATTGAAAGTCAATGTCTGCCCGTCTCCTACGTTAATCGGAGGTCTTATCACAGTAACGGCTGAGTTTCAGAAGGAGAATCCGTAAAAAGGAGATTGAAAGCAACATATATCAATTCCCCTCTTAACATACAACTAAGGTTTCAGAAGGAGAATCCGTAAAAAGGAGATTGAAAGAGTATATAGAATTGGTTAGAAATCACAAGCCAAAAATAAGTTTCAGAAGGAGAATCCGTAAAAAGGAGATTGAAAGTCCATTGTGCGTTCAGGGGCTTCACACGACTCTTTCCTGTTTCAGAAGGAGAATCCGTAAAAAGGAGATTGAAAGCACCATTATATCGTACATGCACAGCGGATTATGGGTCGTTTCAGAAGGAGAATCCGTAAAAAGGAGATTGAAAGATGAGCCATCTACCGTTGAATTTTCTCCCAATTTCTGCTCGTTTCAGAAGGAGAATCCGTAAAAAGGAGATTGAAAGTACTCCATCCCCCCGTTTTTATTTGGTGATTCATTCCGGTTTCAGAAGGAGAATCCGTAAAAAGGAGATTGAAAGAAGACTAGGAAACCGTTGCCTGAACCCTCTAGTTTTAAGGTTTCAGAAGGAGAATCCGTAAAAAGGAGATTGAAAGCCTCTTTTCTCTTCCTTGACGTTCATGAGGTAGGCATGCAGGTTTCAGAAGGAGAATCCGTAAAAAGGAGATTGAAAGATGAGTATCTCCACTGTGGTATATTCAGGATCGAATTTCGTTTCAGAAGGAGAATCCGTAAAAAGGAGATTGAAAGGTTGGGGGGCGGCTCGGGAGCCCCTCCTCGGGTCTTGGGTTTCAGAAGGAGAATCCGTAAAAAGGAGATTGAAAGCCCCTTGGTTTAATGACCATTAAGCCTATTGTTCCTCCTGTTTCAGAAGGAGAATCCGTAAAAAGGAGATTGAAAGTAGCCATCTCCTAAGCCTCCCTATCAACACCTTCACCTGTTTCAGAAGGAGAATCCGTAAAAAGGAGATTGAAAGGGTGATTACTGAAGATGTTAGCACGACATCCGACATGTTTCAGAAGGAGAATCCGTAAAAAGGAGATTGAAAGTCCACGTACACCCTAGCTGCTCTGTCTAATATCTTTTGGTTTCAGAAGGAGAATCCGTAAAAAGGAGATTGAAAGCTCGCATTCGGTCATACTATCACCTCGAAAGTTAGGTTTCAGAAGGAGAATCCGTAAAAAGGAGATTGAAAGATTAGTTGTTGGGCTTTCTCTTTTGGTAGGAAGCTTTGTTTCAGAAGGAGAATCCGTAAAAAGGAGATTGAAAGCTGTCTAAATGAGTCGGGCGATGGATAGTAAACGGAGGGGTTTCAGAAGGAGAATCCGTAAAAAGGAGATTGAAAGAGCATAGAATCAAGCAGAGATATCTCTCCCTCTGTACCTATTTCATCTACACTCTTCCCCTTCTTGTACTCATCTATTATTTGCAACTGCCTAGGAGTGAAATTAGCCCTATTCAATCAGACCTCAATCTATTTCCACGCACCCGAGACTTATCAGCTCCTTCTCTATCAAGAACCTGATGTATTCGGACACGCTCCTGAAGTTTTTGATAGCTGCAATCTCTATGAGGGCATCTTTCACCTCCGAAGGAATTCTTATGTGTATTGAATCGTCTCCCACCTTCTTCAGGTCTTCATAGAATATTCTGGGTAATTCCCTTGGGTTTTCCTCGCTGGTTATGTTTACATTTTTCAAGCTAGGCACCCCCACAAAGTGCTACACCAGCTGCCATAAATATTTAACTATCAAATCAAACCAAGAAATCTAGC
>QNAV01000103.1:0-5042 GCA_003641585.1 Thermotoga sp.
AATGCGATCAGCGTGCCGTTCGAAAATAGAGAAATGTAGAATTTCCCCTTACTGTAAACGAAGACACTTGGATCGTTCCCCAGGTATATACTCCTTCTTTTTCTACCCAAAAGATCGAACTCCAAAAATTCACCTGTGAAGAGGTCCGTCACGTAGATTTTGTTCGCATGGAAAAGAGCCCATACGGGATAGAGGAAATCTTCAAGTGTGAGAACCACCTGTTTCTTATCCGCATCAACCAGAACGACTTTTCTGGAGAGGGAATCAACAAGGGTTATATGACCCTCACCGTAGGTCCCCCTGAGAGGAGAACAGTCGAGGTGAACGACACCTGTTTTCTCAAGACTTGTGGAAAAAAGGGAAATGGGAATCAGAATCACAAGTATATATATTTTTTCAATTCCCAGTCTGTAACGTGTACCGTGAATTCTCTCCACTCCCTTTCCTTCGTCTCAAGGAACTTTTCATATATATGATCCCCTAAAACTTCCTTTATGAGAGGATCTCTTTTCATCTCTTCAATGGCTTCCTTCAAACTTCCAGGAAGTGGCATTATCTTCAATTCCTTTTTCCTTTCTGCCGGCATCCTGTATATGTTCTCTCCAACGGGTGGAGGGGGTTCAATTCCTTCTTCCACACCATGAAGGCCAGCGGATACCATCACTGCAAATGCCAGGTATATGTTGCATGACGGATCGGGAGCTCTGTACTCTATCCTCGTTTTCTCTCCCCTTGCCTTCGGAACCCTTATCATAGCGCTCCTGTTACCCACAGACCAGGCTATGTTCACGGGTGCCTCGTAACCTGGTACCAACCTCTTGTAACTGTTTATGGTCGGATTCGTTATTGCGGTTATAGCCCTTGCATGCTTTATAAGACCTCCCACGAATTTTCTCAAAGTGTCGGAAAGACCTAAAGGATCGTTCGGATCGTAAAAGGCGTTCTTACCATCTTTAAACAGGCTCATATGAACGTGCATACCGGATCCGTTTACACCGAAGAATGGTTTTGGCATGAACGTCGCATGAAAACCATGGAATATGGCCATCGTCTTTATGACAAGTTTCACAGTCTGAGTGTTGTCCGCCGTTTTCAGAATATCGGAATACTTGAAATCGACCTCATGCTGTGAGGGTGCAACCTCGTGGTGTGCGGCTTCAACCAGTATCCCCATCTTTCTCAAAACCACTGCGGTGTCTCTTCTCAGCTCTTCAGCTTTGCTGAGAGGTAGCAGATCAAAGTAGCTACCACTGTCAAGGAATCTCAGAATGGGTTTCCCCTCATCGTCCGCTGGGATTATGAAAAACTCGAGTTCTGGTCCTGCAAAAACAGAGAATCCCATTTTTTCTGCCTTTTTCTTCACAACCTTGAGTCTGTATCTTGGATCGCCTTCGAAGGGCTTACCATCAGGTGTGTAGACATCACATATGAGTCTTGCGCTCTTTATATTTTCACTCGTCCATGGAAGTACAGCGAAAGTGTCCGGATCAGGTTTCAAGTACATATCGGATTCTTCTATCCTTACAAAACCTTCGATGGATGAGCCGTCAAACATGATACCTTTATCAAAGGCCGTTTCCAACTCTCCAGAAGGTATCTCAACGTTCTTTATAGTTCCATTTATGTCTGTGAACTGGAGTCTTATGAATTTTATTCCCTCTTCTTCCACCTTTTTCAGAACTTCTTCAACGGTCATGTCATTCCCCCCTGAAACGCTTTTTTAGGATGCTATCATCGTTTCTTTTCATGTGTTTATCGAAAGAATGAAGTTTTATGAGAGTGATCTGAAGATTTTCCTGAAAAAATCGATTCAGAACTATTAATAGCCTCCTCTGTCTTCAAAGCACAAGGAATTGAACGAGAATGTTTATGAGTCTAACTTCTGATATTTTTTCTATATTGAAATCATTATTTCATATATGATAGAATGTTAATGAAATCACAAATTTGGGGGTGTGAATATGAAAGAAATGACGGAGAAAGCTCTTAAGGAAGCTTTCGCGGGTGAGAGCATGGCTCATGTGAAATACTTAATATTCGCAGAAGAAGCAGAAAAGAAAGGTTTCAAAAACCTGGCAAGGTTGTTCAGGGCGATATCTTATGCTGAATACGTTCATGCCAGAAATCATTTCAGAGAACTTGGTATGATAAAGGATACTCTCGAGAACATCCAGCAGGGAATAGACGGTGAAATTTACGAGGCAGAAGAGATGTATCCTGTTTTCAACAACACCGCGAAGTTCCAGGGGGAGAAAGGAGCCGAGAGAAGTACACACTATGCTTGGGAAGCTGAGAAGATTCATGCGGAAATGTACAAAAAGGCGAAAGAGATGGTCGAGGAAGGAAAAGATTATTCAGAGGATAAGATATATATCTGTCCTGTTTGTGGACACACCGTGATGGGTGAACCTCCTGAAAAGTGTCCCGTTTGTGGAGCTCCCAAGAGTGCTTACAAGGATTTTTGATTTTTGAATTTCGAGAAAATCACGAGTAAGAGCATCGTGAGGACAAATGGGATCATTTTAACCGCTTCGACCGAAAAACCAAAAACCTGGAGGTTGTAGCTCAGTATCTCCATCATCCCAAAGAGAAACGCCATCAGGGAGGAAAGGTAAATTAACCTTCCTCCAAAAGCTTGAATGGCGAGAGCAATGAAACCTCTTCCCCCCGTCATGTTCTTGGAAAACCATGAAACGTAACCCATGGATAGAAAGACTCCTCCGAGTGCTGATAGTAAACCGCTGAGAAGTATAGCAAAGGTTTTGACCTTTTCCACATCCACTCCCAGGTTCCTTGCCATTTCTTCAGATTCTCCAACAGCTCTCATCCTTAGACCCCACTTCGTCTTCTCCACCATGAAGTGCATTAAAGGGATTAGAACAAGTGCAATATAGGTTAAGACGTTGTGATTGTTCAGAATATCACCTAATACCGGGATATTTTTAAGTACCGGTATATCCAGATTCGGTAGTACCCTGCTTTTCATGGAAATCGATGTTCCTTTACTTCCAGCAAAAGCGTTCAAAAGCAATATGGTGAAACCAGCAGAGAAGAGGTTTATAGACAGGCCTATCATGATAGGATTTGCTTTCAATTTCAGGTACAGTACGGCAAAAAGAATAGAAAGCATAATAGAAGAGAAAATCCCTCCTAAAACTCCTAGAAAAGTGCTTTTCGTCCACGTACTAACCGCCATACCCCAAAAAGCAGACATGAGCATCATGCCCTCAACAGCTATGTTGACGATACCAGAAACGTCACACACGTAAACAGCCAGAACGGCGAAAAAAAGAGAGGTGCTGGATCTGAGTGCGAGGTAGAAGAAATCGGGTCTTGTTATGATAACCATCTTTTCACCCTTCCAAATTCGATACGTGATGATAGAAGTGCTATAACCATAGACTGGAGTATGAATATCGTTTCAGAAGGTGCACCAGTTTTCCTGGCCATTATCATAGTTCCTGCCTTCAGAAACCCTATTATTGAAGCGGAAATTGGAATCCATATAGGGTTGTTGGAAGCCAGGATCGAAACGGCGATTCCCCCAAACCCATATCCGGGCATCTCCTGCCATAAGAACCGGCCATAAGTTCCCATGACCTCAACTGCTCCCGCCGTACCAGCCACTGCACCACTTAAGACCTGTATCCAGAACATGTATTTTCTCACTCTGATACCGCTATACATCGCAAACATTCTGTTCTTACCTATCACCCTCATTTCATAACCATATCGAGTCTTCCAGAGAAAAAACCACAGGAGTAACGAAAACATGAGGCCGAGTATGATGCCAGAATTTATACCGAGAATTTTTGGAAGAGTGGCTGTTTTGGGAAACTCATACGAGACGACGTATCCCGCTTGATGATCCATGAAAAATTTTTTCAGAAGAAAAAGTGAAAAGTAAAGACCTATATAATTCATCATGAGAGAGGAAACAACTTCACTGGCGTTCCACCTGGCTTTCAGAATACCGGGTATACCCCCCCATACAGCTCCGGATATAACACCTAAAGTAACGGTGAGTAGAGTGTGAATAACCGGGATCTGAGGAAAACACAAAGCTCCAGTTGTCGCTCCAATCGCTCCAACCAAGAATTGTCCCTCTGCGCCTATGTTGAACAAACCCGTTTGAAAAACGACGGATACAGCAAGACCTGTGAAGATCAACGGAATTATTTGTTCTATCATCTCCACGAATCTACTCAATCTACTGAAAGGGCCGAAGATCATCCATTTCAGAGATACTGCAGGCTCTTCGACGAGAAAAAGGAGTATAAGGAAAGATAGGGAGAAAGCCAGTACTACGGACATAACTTTTCTCAGTATCACTCACAACACCCCATATCTGAAAGAAGAAATATCCCCTTCTCTATCCAGAGTTTAGCCAGTGTCAGCATCTCCCCCCAGCCGACAGCACATTGGAGTAATATCTCCATATCTTTAGGAGTCAGTACCATGACCTCGTCTGTAACCCTGACCCATGTTCCGTTCATCGAAGATTCAAAAAAATTCATGGTCACATGGGATCTGTAACCATCTTCGAATTCGTTCCACAGGAACTCAAAGATCTGATTTTCTTTTAGGGAAACGATTACACCATTATCCGTTACTTCTTCTCCAAAAGTCTTTCTAATCCACCTGAATCTTATCTTTCCACCAGGTTTCAATTCCATTCTCATACCATCTGTGAACCATCCATCCCAACCGTTCTCATTCACGAAGACTTTCCAGACTCTTTCGATAGGAGCCTGTATATGAACCACAGCTTCAATTGGCGGTACTTTCAAACAATCACCTCCTGGGTTTTGAAAAAGGCCTCTTTTCTGAACTATTATACATACCAGTTGATATCGATTCTAAAAAAAGATGTAATATTGTGCGGTTATGGCAGATCCTAACAGGGGGAGTGGTTACGGGAATACTGGTAAACGACTTGATAAGGTACAGAATCATCGCCATATCCATGCATCCAGGTTGGGTTAGAACGGGCATGGGGAGCCCTGCTGCTCCTGTACTTCCAGAAGATACCGCTTCAGGTA
>QNAV01000104.1:0-5029 GCA_003641585.1 Thermotoga sp.
CTTGCAAGAGAGGGAGGAATAGGAATCATACACAGGAACATGGCTATAGATGAGCAGGCTCATCAGGTTGAGAAAGTAAAGAGAACGGAAAATGGTGTCATATACGATCCTATAACCATAACCCCTGATACAACGGTCAAGGAAGCTCTGAATCTCATGGCTGAGTACAAAATAGGAGGGCTACCCGTTGTTGAGGGTGAGAACAGACTCGTCGGGCTTTTGACGAACAGGGATATCAGATTTGAAAAGAACCTTTCAAGAAAGGTAAAAGAACTCATGACACCCAGAGATAAGTTGATAGTTGCACATCCAGATATTTCCTTGGAAGAAGCGAAACAAATCTTGCATGAGAACAAGATAGAGAAACTACCGATCGTCGATGATGGAAACAGGTTAGTTGGCCTTATCACCATAAAGGATGTTTTGAGTGTCATAGAACATCCATACGCCTCAAGAGATGAGAAGGGGAGGCTTCTAGTTGGAGCAGCGGTGGGCACGGGAAGGGATACCTTGGAGAGGGTTGAAAAACTCATAAAAGCGGGAGTTGATGTCATAGTAGTGGATACAGCTCATGGCCACTCGAGAAGAGTCTTGGAAACTGTGAAAATGATAAAAGAAAACTTTCCCGATGTCGATGTCATTGGTGGAAACGTTGCAACTGGAGAGGCAGTGAAGGATCTGATAGAAGCAGGCGTCGATGGAGTGAAGGTAGGAGTGGGGCCAGGTTCGATATGTACCACGAGGGTTGTTGCAGGTGTTGGTATGCCTCAGCTCAGTGCGATAATGGAATGTTACTCTGTTGCCAAGAAATATGGCGTTCCCATAATAGCCGATGGTGGTATAAGGTACTCTGGAGATATAGTCAAAGCTCTTGCAGGAGGTGCTGATACGGTTATGATAGGAAGTATCTTCGCAGGGACTGAAGAAGCACCTGGTGAAACCATACTTTATCAGGGAAGGAAGTACAAAGCCTACAGAGGTATGGGAAGTTTGTCAGCTATGAAAGAAGGTAGTGCCGATAGATACGGTCAAGAAGAAAATTGGAAATACGTCCCGGAAGGAATAGAAGGTATGGTTCCCTATAAAGGAACCGTGAAAGACGTTGTGCACCAGCTTGTGGGTGGTTTGAAATCCGGTATGGGATACATTGGAGCAAAAAACATAAGAGAATTGAGAGAAAAAGCTGTTTTCATAAGAGTTACAGGAGCAGGCGTTAAGGAAAGTCATCCACATGATGTGATAATAACCAAAGAAGCTCCAAACTACTGGATCCAGAGTTAGGATAGCTTCTTTATGATCTCGTACTCTCTCATGGCTTCTTCTTGCATACCGAGTTTCTCATAAAGGAGGGCCAGTTTGAGCCTGACATCTGGATTCGTGGGGTTTTTCTCCACCACCTTTTTGTAACAAAGCAGAGCCCTTTTTTTCAACCCAACGTGATAGTAGAAGAACGATCTGAACCTAAGGGATAGAAAGGGTATAATTAGGGGGAGAGGAATCAAGATCCAATAATGGAAGGTGTTTCTGCTTTTACCCTTAGGGTTCTTCTTCATCAAGAATTGAAAATCTGGGTCTTCAACATGCATATCCAGCGTCATCCCTCTCCTTTTTGCTTTGCTCAAGAGAAGAAGGAGCTTCGTTTTCAGCATTTCTTTCTTTATGCTCAGACTTTCGTATCTTCTGATGATCTCCTCTAACATGCTCTCAGAGGGTTCTTCGATATAGGATATGGTGTAGAAAAGGTCAAGATAGATCCTTATTTGTTTTTCAACCTTGCTTTCACCTCTATATCCCATCTCTCGTGCTATTTCGAAGAGCCTAACTATTCTTGTATAGTTCTCCTCTTTCATATTCATATCGAGAATATCTTTCACCAACGCTCTGGCCACATCTGTAGCATTTTCCAGATGCTTCAAAAGCTCGATAGATTCACGATCTATAAAGGGATTTTCCATGAAGAACTTTTTGAGTTTTCTTGAGAATTCGACTGGGTTAACTCTCATCTTCAATCCCAGTTTCCAGACACCTGATATCTCACGCAGATTCGAGGGGTCCTGAAGAAGTTTCGAAACTTCTCTTTCCATATCAGGGAAAATGACTTTCAAAGCTTCAAAATCTTCGTTCCCAAGAGTTTTTTTCAAATTCCTAGATTTCCTCATAAGTTCATCGATATCCTCTTTCAAAACTGCTTCTTTTATTTCTTCATATTTCAACAACTTCTTCTTAGCATAAAGCAACCTCCCAACATCCTCTAAATTTTCATCATCGGGATTCTCCAAGATGTATTCCCTAAAAAGGGATAAGGCTCTTTCAAGATCTCTTCTGGAGATCTCAACGATATCGTTCAGAGTTATGGACAGAATTAAGGATGGTATCAAGATCAAAAGGAGGAAGACCCTCCTCAAATCACACCACCCTCTCGAAAACCGGACTTACGAACCTCTTCCACACTATCTGAATGTATATAGCGAGCGGAACCGCTATGAAAACTCCTAAGGATCCAAACACCTTACCGAAAAGGAGTATCGAGAATATTATGTATATAGGATTCAACTTCACGTATCCTTTCATGAGATGTATGAAAAGAACAAAGGCGATACTGTGGATTATAACAGTGAACAAAGCGATCCATATGATACCCTCTATTCCGAGGGAAAGCGAAAAGAGGAATACAGGGATATACTCAAGAAAGACTCCAACTATTGGTATGAAGTTGGTTACAAACGCCCACGCACCAACGACGACGCTGTAATCCAGGCCGAAGATTCTGAAAACTGCCCAGAATGAAAGCCCGGTTATCAGAGCAGTTATGAAAACCGCAAGAACGAATCTTTCCATGTTATCAAAGAGGTCTTTGATGAAAACCCTTATTTCTGACCTACATCTTTTTGGAAATATCTTTTCAAAAGCACTTCCAACGGTATCTATGTAGAATGTAACGTATATGGTCCCTAAAATTCCGAAGAAAGCGATCATGACGACTTCTGGGAATCTACTTATAAACATGTTGAACAGGTAATCTGCAAATTCCAACATCTTTGGTTGAACGAAATCCATGAATTTATCAACGAGTTCTTGCAGATTAGGTGATTCTTTCAAGTAATCTCTCCATAGCTTTTTGTTGAAGACATCTGTTATCAATTTTATAAAATTTCCCAGTTCTTTTGTAACTGCCGGTATCAAAAACACGAGTATTACAATGAATCCAAGGAAGAATATGGATAAAGCTAGTATCTTTGAAATCCTGCTGGAAAACTTGAAATTCTTCTTGAAGAAGGCAACTATGGGTTTTAAAAGTATGACGTTGAAAATCGTTACGACGATAACGGTGAATATGTCCTTAAAAATTCCAAAAACTATCAGTAAAATGACAGTGTAAAGCGTTATGTAGAACAACGAAAGATTTTTTGTGTTGTCGAAAAATTTCAATTTTTCACCTCACCACCTATTCTGGAGGTTTCTAGAGTATTTTTCTTATCTCCTCAGGATCACACGTTTTTCCAGTGAACGACACTTTTTTCTGTCTTTTTAACATCCAATACTGCCCTCGTTAAGGACTTTTTGAAAAATACGACGTATCTTCGTCCACAATACCTAAGGGGCTGTAACCCGATGATTCGAAAGTTTCAACGTTGCTCGTACAGGTCTTTGTAACCTCTCTTGCAGAGTGTATCCCATCGTTCAGACAGACCATGACTCCCATGTTCCTCGCTTTCTCAGAGGCAGCCACCCCGGCAGAGAATAAAACGCTTCTTGGGTCGTCAGTTCCCAGTTCATTTATATCCTTCGTTGAAGCTGTTAAAAGGCAGACCCTCCTGATATATCCCTAACCATGGCGATAGTCCCACCAATTGCTATTATTACGACTTTCTCAAAGCACGTCACCCTCTTTTTATGGTCCTTTCCAACCAATCCAATAGATCCTTGTAGAAAGCATCCTTATACTCCGGATCTTCAAAGATCTCATGGTACGCACCCTCATATTCCAGTTTCTTCTTTTCAGTTTTTAGGTTTTCAAAAAATACCCTTGCCCCTTCAGGTGGTGTTATTCTATCCTTTGTTCCCACGATCAGAAGGACAGGGCAATCTATCTTATACGCTTCTTCCCTTGCCTTTTTCATTTCTTTGATCATCTCAACAGCTAATTTAACGGAGATCTTCCTGTGTACCATCGGATCTGATATGTATCTCTTCACAGCATCGCTATTTCTTGAAAGATCTTCTGGATCTATACCGTTGTCAAGTTGGAGCATGGGTACAAAGAGTGAAATAAAGGTAGCCGTTATAACGAGTGGAAGAGGAACACTTCGTGATAGGAAAAGAGCGGGAGACGATACAACGAGCCCCCTCAACCTTCTAGGAAATTCTTCTGCGTACCTTATAGCTATGAGCCCTCCAAGACTGTGACCAAAAAGTACAGGATTTTCAGATTCATCCACGTAATCGTTTATCACCCTGAAAACCTCTTTGAAGGTGAAGTGGCCTCTGATACCCGTACTCTCACCATGTCCCGGTAAATCGAAGAGAATTACCCTGAAACCGTTTTTCACCAACTCGTCTTTCAACCTCTCATACCTTCCAGAATGTTCCCCAAGTCCATGTACAACCACGACCGAACCTCTCTCAGAACTTCCATAGACCCTTTTGTGGATCAACGACTCACCTCCAGCGAGTTTTTCAACCTCTTAATAACTCTTTCCTTTCCGAGAGCTGGAACAAGCCTTATGAGCTCTGGCCCTTCTTCCCTTCCTGTTAGTACAATCCTGAGAGTCATGTAAAAATCTTTTGCCTTCACCTTCGCCTCTTTCACAACCCTTCTGAATGTCTCTACAATGTAACTTTCCTTCCATTCGATCTTTTCCAGTTCTTCCAGGAGTTTTTCAAAAGCTCCCTTTAAATCGCTGCGAATGAACGCGGGTTCCGGATCTTTAAAAAAGTACTCTACAAGGTATGGTAACTCTTCCAAAACTTCCAAACGATCTCTCACCATATCCAAAATTTCTGAAAAGTATTCTTCATCAGCTTGATA
>QNAV01000105.1:0-5022 GCA_003641585.1 Thermotoga sp.
TCGGGAAGGATCACGATGGAATCGTAGTTCATTCTGGAACTGACCCATGCTCCACCTATACCGTAGTTTCCTGTAGAAGGCCATATGAGGATGTGTTTTGTTGGATCCACTTCCCCCGTTATGGTTTTTTCCATCAATATGGAATACGTTGCTCCCACTTTATGACTTCCCGATGGGAAATCCTTGGAATAAAGGACGATTATGTTAGCCTTGACCCCAGTGAGTTCCTTGGGCATGATGAAATAATAGGGCTTGTCGTTCTCATCGTACCAGGTTATGTTGAAAAGGTTCACAGGGTGGAGGGGGTCCTCTTTTTTCATCTTTATGGCTTTTTTTCTGATCCTATCATCTATCTTCCAGGGATGGAGCATTTCCTCGTAAGTTGGCCCAACTATGGGAACTCTTCTCATCTTTCATACCTCCTTCAAGCTCAACAGTATCTTTTCTGGCGTTATTGGAAGCTCCTTCATTCTGATTTTTAAAGCGTCGGAAATAGCGTTCGCCACAGAAGGGGGAGAGGACATAAGGGAGGGCTCCCCTATACCCTTAGCACCGAAAGGCCCTTTGGAATATTCCTCTTCGACTACGTCCACCACGATTTCTGGAACATCCCTCACAGTCGGTATTAAATAGTTGTTGAAGTTGTTCGATATAATCCTTCCCTTCTCCACGACGAGGTTTTCCATCACAGCGTATCCCATACCTTGAACGACTCCACCGTGGATCTGGCCAATCACTCCATCTGGATTTATGGCCTTTCCAATATCATGAGATACCCATACTTTGAGAACTTTTGGTTTTCCCGTGAGAAGATCCACTTCTACAAGGGAAAGCTGTGTGGCGAACGAGTAAACAATGTATGCCTCACCAACACCTTTCTCCATATCAAAATCAAGCTTTGGACTCACGAACCAACCCATTTCGGCCAGTTTCACGTTGGCGTTCTCCGCCATACGTGCTATTTCATCAAAAGATACTTTTTCGTTTCCTATGACGTAATAGCCGTATTCCACTTTTATTTTATCTTTTCCAACATCGTATTCCTTGCATATAAAATCCAGAATGTTATTCAATATCTTCTCACACGCTATCTTTACAGCATTTCCACTGAAAAGTGTTGTTCTTGATGCAACAGTTGGCCCACTGTCTTGTATGATTTTTGTTTCAGGCTGAAGAACTTCTATCTTCTCCAAGCGCTGACCTAGAATCTCAGATGCGACCATAGCCATGACCGTTTTCGCACCTTGTCCCATCTCGGTACCACCTATCATGATGTTGACAGTACCATCTCCATGAACATGAACTTCTGCTCCAGATGCGTCAAGGTTCTGACCCCCTGCTCCAAGACTGACTCCGTATATGATGTGTGACCACCCAAGGCCTCTTTTTGTGAACACATGTTTTCTGTTGAATTCTTCGACCTCTTTCTTTAAGGTGTCGTAACTGGAAATCTTTTTAACATTGATGAGAGTTTTCCTGGCTCCTACGGATTCTCTCAGAAGATGTCCCGTTGACGTTTCTTTTCCCACATCCAAAGAATTCAGATACCTTATATCCCACTTATCCATACCAAGTCTTTCCGCCGCTTCATCCATGACGGATTCCATTGCGAACAGAACCTGTGGAGATCCAAAGCCCCTGAATGCTCCTGAGGGAACCTTGTTCGTGTACACACCGTACACGTCTATGTGAACGTTTTTGACTTCGTAAGCGCCACAAGCGTGTGTCATGGATCTGTACATCACTATAGGAGACAGAGTGGCATATGCTCCCATATCGAGGTATATCTCGGCTTTGACAGCCGTTATTTTCCCATCTCTAGTGAAACCAACCGCGTATCTCGATTTCGAAGGATGTCTTTTGCTAGTTTCACGTATATCATCTTCTCTTTTGTATATGAGTTTAACAGGCCTTTTTGTGAGGTAAGAAAGAAGAGCAGCTTTAGTGGCCACGTAAGATGGTACATCTTCTTTCCCACCAAAAGCCCCCCCAGTTTCTGTTTGAACAACGTTCACCTTGTTCAGGGGCATTCCAAGAACCCTGGCAACAGCTTTTTGAACGTAGTACGGACATTGAAGGCTTCCATAGATCGTCATTGCACCGTTTTCTTCATAGACGGCTATTGCTCCCTGTGTTTCCAAGTAAACATGCTCTTGATAGTTAGTCTTGAAATCCATTTCAACAACGAGGTAACTCTCATCTAAAGCTTTCTTTACGTTGCCCCTTCTGATCTTTCTGTGGAACGCGACGTTCTTCTCACCGTTGACCACTATATCGCTCTCTATAGCCTCTTCGATCGAAAAGACACCTTTTAAAGGCCGATAGTCTATCTTTATCTTCTTAAGAGCTTCTTCGACTGACTCTTGGGATTCTCCAGCAACGAGAGCAATAGCATCTCCTTCAAACCTTACCTTCCCACCTTCTGGAACAAGAAGCGGCATATCATCCACAACGAATCCCACTTGATTCTCACCAGGGATATCCTTGTAAGTTGCCACTTTAACGATCCCAGGAACTCTCTCTGCATCCTCGATGTATATCCTCTCCAATATTCCGTGTGGGATGGGAGAATAGAACACGCCCGCATACAACATCCTATCGAAATAGAGATCCCCCACGTACTTCGATAGACCATATGCTTTTTCCTTTCCTTCCAATCTTGCAACGTGTTTTCCCACTATCTTCATTGAATCACCTCACAGAAACAAACTCACGAACCTTTGCTTGCTCACATCCACCAATCCTCTATCCGTGAGCTTCAACTTGGGTATCACAGCAAGCTGTATGAAGAAGAAGGTCATAAGCATCTCCTTATCACTTCCGAGTTTTCTCAAAGCGCTGTCCACCTTCTTCAGCTGGTAAGAGACCGTGTACAGATCCTCGTTGGACATGAGCCCTGCAACAGGGAGAGGGAGCCTTGCAAGGACGCTTCCATCTTCAACCACGACTATTCCCCCGTTCATTCTCTCGATTTCCTTGACAGCGAACAGCATATCTTCATCTCTGATACCCACAACACTCACATTATGAGAGTCATGTCCAATGCTGGTCGCTACAGCTCCACTCTTTATACCAAAACCCTTGATGAAACCCACAGAGAAATTCCTACCAGTGTGTCGATCCAAAACGACCACTTTCAACACATCGTTTTGTGGGTCTGAAATCACCTTTCCATCTACCACCTTCGGTTCCACGATGAGTTCTTCGGTGATGAGTGATCTTTTGATCAACTTTATAACCCTCATCTTGTTACTCTCGGGTTTGACCTCTATATCCTCAACATTGACTTTGGGAAGGTTTATCCTTCCAACCCTCTCCGGTAAATCGTTGTAAACTCCTTTGAAATCTCCCACGATCTCCCCATCTTGAACGACAACTCTGGAATCCTTTATCACCATCTTTATATTGAACTTTTCGAGATCCTCGACAAACACCATATCCGCCTTGTAACCTGGAGATATGGCTCCCATACTTCTCAGATTGAAGTATCTAGCAGTATTTATGGTAGCCATTCTTATAGCTATTATGGGGTCTACACCTTTACTTATACTCTTTCTTATCAAATGATCTATATGCCCTTCTTCCAGGATATCCAGAGAATCCCTGTCATCAGTACAGAACGAGAAGAAATGATGGTTCATGACATCGACCGCCCCTATGAGAGAATCCAGATCCTTCGCTGAGGTTCCTTCTCTTATGAAAACCTGCATGCCTCTACTCATTTTCTCGAAAGCTTCTTCTTTTGTTGTGCATTCATGATCTGACCTTATGAAAGCATCTATGTAGGCATTCAGCTCTTTCCCACTGAGACCTGGAGAGTGTCCATCGATCTTCTTGTACTTATGCCTGAGTATCTCGATCTTCGTTATCAGCTCTCTATCCAAGTTCAAAACGCCTGGGAAATTCATAACTTCTCCAAGAGCTATGACTCTCGTTGGGTACTTTTCTACGATACTTACCATATCCTCTGCGCCAAGACGCGCTCCAGACGTTTCCAGATTCGTGGCAGGAACGGCAGAGGGAATGGCGATGTAAACGTTCAAAGGGATCCCTTCCGTTGCCTTTATCATGTATTCAAGACCTTCAAGTCCCAGGACGTTGGTTATCTCGTGAGGATCCGCTATTATGGTCGTGGTGCCTCTCAGAAGAATCGCTCTTGCAAATTGCCTTGGAGACAACATGGAACTTTCTATGTGAAGATGAGCATCTATGAGACCGGGGACAACATAAAGTCCTTTGGCATCTATAACCTTCTTTCCTTTGGTGTAATCTCCTATCCCTGCTATTCTCTTTCTGAAGAGAGCGATATTTCCTTCCTCGATTTTTCCAGAAAAGACGTTTACAATCTTTGCATTCTTTATCAGAACATCAGCCTCTTTCCTCTCAAGAGCAACCGGAATAATATCTCTTATTCTCATAAAACTTCCCCCAATTTCTGTTATTTAACGATGATACCGATGGCATCGATCTCGTTCCATCCAGGGACCAGTGATGTGTCTAGAACTACCTTCACCGATGAAACAGAGAAATCTGTTAAAGGAAAAGTTATTTTGAAGATTCTAGATTTTTCCTCTGCTGCTTTCTCACCACCGGATCTTTCCCATACAGCATGATACCTTCCTTTTACGTCCTTCAGAAGAACCTTCACGATCGCTCCAGGATTGTACGTTTCGTATACGACAATACCACAAACGGGGCCCTCATATGGAAAACTAACCTCGATGTATTCTTCCCCCTTATCCTTCGCTGATGGGGCCCAGGCTTTATCCACATCACCGTATTCCGGATACACGTCGGGAGGGCCCAGAACCTGCTCTGCACTCCATCTTACAGGGGAATATTCACTGCTGTAATCTATGACCCTGCTTGCCCAATAGATCTTCTCTTTTGGTTTAACTCCCTCGTACGGGACCAAACTTATGGCGTCTATCTCGTTCCATCCTTGAACTTTAGCCGGTATCATCTCTATTCTGACAGTGACAACAAGGTAGTCGAATCTTTCGAGCTGGAATTCCTGGATAA
>QNAV01000106.1:0-4970 GCA_003641585.1 Thermotoga sp.
GGTAGCAAGTACGGAATAGAGTATCTGATAGAAAGAGGCATCTTCTCAGATGAGGATCTTTTCCTTGTGCCAGATGCCGGCTCATCAAAGGGGGATTTCATAGAGATAGCTGAAAAGAGTATATTGTGGTTAAAAGTCACGGTATTCGGTGTTCAAGGACATGCTTCAAGACCAACTGGTAAGAACGCTTTCAGAGAAGGAGCAAAGATCATGCTGGATATAGATAAGATGCTCCACGACAAGTATTCGGACAAAGATGAACTCTTTGAACCACCTGTCAGCACATTCGAACCAACCAGAGTTGAGAAAACTGTAGACAATGTGAACACGGTCCCGGGGAATTTCACTTTCTATATAGATTCCAGGGTTCTACCGGTTTACAACCTAGACAACATCATAAAAGATGTGGAGAGGGTTTTAAGGGATAAGGAGCTAGAAACCAAACTCGAAATCGTCATGAGACAAGATGCCCCGGATCCCACACCTTCGGATTCAGAGATAGTGAAGAGGATCTCTTCTGCTCTCAAAGAAGTGAGAGGAATTGAAGCCAGGGTGGGAGGAATAGGAGGAGGAACTTGTGCAGCGTTCTTCAGAAGGAGGGGATTCCACACCGCTGTCTGGAGTACAATCGATGAGACCGCTCATCAACCTAACGAATACAAGAGAATAGACCACATGGTAGAAGACGCCAAAATATTCGCAAAGATAGCAATTTGAAGAACCGGGGAATCCCCGGTTCTTCAATAGACAAAGCTTATTAAAGCCTTGCCACCTTTTCGATATACGTAGAGAGCGACGTAATCTCCTCTCTTTATCTTTGAGACCACAGAATTCCAGTCCTTCACGGATTCTATATTGTATCTTCTGCCATTCACAAAGATCGTGGTTATGACATCTCCCTCTCTGATACCAAGTACCATTCCTTTAGTTTGCCTCACGATCACACCTTTCACTTCTTCAGGTATGTTCCAGTTCTCTCTATCGGAACCCGTGATGTTGTCTACAATAAGCCCTGCAAACATTTTTGCTTCTCTCGATACTCCGGCTTTTTCTCCTCCTTCACCAAGAATTACTTCAAGTTCTATTTCCCTCCCCTTTCTTTCTACAAGAATTCTCACCTTGTCTCCTGGTCTGTAGCTGTGTATGACCGAAACGAGCTCTTCAGCGTTTTTAACCTCCATGTTGTCAACCTTCAATATGACGTCTCCTTCCTCTATACCTGCCCTTTCAGCGGGGGAGTTTTTTATAACACTGGTCACAATAGCACCCCACTTGGATTTTATCCCAAGAGCCTTGGCAAGTGAAGGATTAACCGTCGATACGGTCACCCCAAGGAAAGCTTTCCTAGCTTTCCCTGTTTCTATGAGTGAATCTATGAACCTTTTGGCGGTATTTATAGGTATCGCAAATCCAAGGTTAACCGCTTCTGAAGGGTTTACGATTGCCGTGTTTATACCTATCACCTGTCCATGGATGTTAAGCAAGGGACCTCCACTGTTTCCAGGATTTATAGCCGCATCTGTCTGGATGAGATTCGTGTAATAACCTGTTCCATCAGGCTTGGGGATTTTCCTATGAAGAGCGCTTATAACGCCTATGGTCACTGTATGCTGAAATCCAAGGGGATTTCCTATCGCTATCGCCCATTCACCAATTTTCACCTTATCCGAGTCTCCAAGCTCAAGAACAGGGAGCTCTTTCCCTCTAGGATTTATCTTTATGACAGCCAGGTCCAATTCCTCGTCTCCACCTATGTATTCTGCTTTGTAAGTCGTACCATCGAGCATGGTAACGGTAATTTCTTTCGCACTGTGAACAACATGCTCGTTTGTTAGTATGTAACCCTCTGTGTCGAAAATGAAGCCCGATCCCAAACTGCTCACTTTTCTTTCATATCCCCACGGTATATCTCCAAACCATTTCTTGAAAAATTCTTCGGCGTAGGGATCGAAGAACGGTGATCTTGTTATCCTGACCACGTCAATTTTCACAACGGCCGGTGCACATGCTTCAACAACCCTGGCGATGGGACTTTCGTAATCGGGATTAACGTAAGATAGTCCGGTGATTACCAGTAAAAAAGTGATGACCACCACTGCAAATTTTCTCATTTCCAACACCTCCTCTGCTGGTTCTTCCTCTCTTACATAGAATTGGACATGTGGGATGTTTCTGAAGTTCAATTTTTGAAACAAGATCATAACCGATGAGAAAGGTGGCCTATCCATGTGTTATCATTTTCAGGGGAGGAGGAAAGAGCATGGGACTCTTCGATTCATTTAAAAAAGGCTTAAGAAAAACGAAGGAAAGGTTCTTTGCAAGGGTAACAGGTCTTTTGAGAGGAAAAAAGCTCGATGAGGATTTGAAGGAAGAGTTGGAAGAGCTTTTGATAGAGGCCGATGTGGGAGTGGACGCAACGATGTTTCTTCTGGAGAAGCTGGAAGAGAAAAACGGTGACGCCTTGGAATCCTTGAAAGAAACTTTGATTGAACTCCTTGCCTTCGATACATCTTTGAAAATACCTCAAGACCCTCCATTCGTTGTGAGTGTGATCGGTGTGAACGGTTCTGGAAAGACTACCACGGTTGCAAAGTTAGGAAAGATATTCATAGATGAAGGAAAGAGCGTCGTGTTATCAGCTTCCGATACCTTCAGAGCAGCGGCAATAGAGCAGCTTAAGGTATGGGGTAATAGGATAGGAGCGACCGTTATATCACATGGAGAGGGAGCAGATCCTGCAGCAGTTGCTTTTGATGCAGTTAATCACGCAAAAGCTAGAAAAAAAGACGTTGTGATAATAGATACCGCTGGTAGACTTCATACCAGAAAAAATCTTATGGAGGAATTGAAGAAGATCCATAGGGTAGTTTCGAAGATCGTGCCAGGTGCTCCTCATGAGATATTACTGGTCATAGATGCTGTAACTGGGCAAAATGGACTCGTACAGGCGAAGACGTTCAAGGAAAAAGTGGGGGTAACAGGCATCGTAATAACGAAGATGGATGGAACGGCAAAGGGGGGTATAACCATCGCGATAGCTAAAGAACTTGGTATTCCAATAAAATTCATAGGGATGGGGGAAAAGATGGAAGATTTGAAGCCCTTCGATCCTAAAGCATTCGTTGAAGCACTGTTGGAGGGATCAACGTGATATTTTGGAGAAAAAAGATATTCTGTCCTCTCTGCAGGATGGAGTTTGAAAGTGTGAGAGTTTTTTCAGAAAGTGTAAGGATAAAATCCAGAGATTACGATTTGAAACCGGTTTTCGAAGGGGTTAATGCCATATTTTTCCAGCTTGTCACGTGTCCGCATTGTTACCTCACAATGTATGAAGACGATTTTGAGAAGGAAATACCTGAGGATAAAATAAAAGAACTCGTAATGGTTTTGAAAAACGCCAAGAAGAAGTTTTCGATCAATTTAGGGGAAAACAAAGCAATCAATGACGCCATAAATCAGCATTATATCGCTGCAGCAGTTTATACAGTTTTAGAAAATAGAAGAAAGCTGGCAGAGGTTTATTTGAAACTGGCCTGGCTCCTTCGAGAAAAGGGGAAGATAGAAGAAGAGTTAATCGCTCTTGCGAAGGCTCTCAAAAATTTTGAGGAGTACTACAAATATGAGATGATCGAAGAGAAAGAAGGCCCCATGATACTCTTTTATATGGCCGTCATAAATCAGAGGTTTGGAAACAAGAAGGAGGCTGGTAAATGGTTCAGCGAGCTTTTCAGAAGGTATGGAAACACGAATTCTTACTACGTGAAGGTGGGGAAGGAAAGATGGCAAGATTTGCGATCTTCTTTATCGCATTGATCTTGGTTTTCTCATTCCTTGGCTGCACCGAGAATGATAAAACAAAAGAGATGATATCTGAACTTCAATCTCAGATGAAAGGTTTGGAAGATAGACTAGACAGGTTGGAGAAACTTCTCCAAAAGAAAGTCGATCTTGAAGATCTCAAGGAGATTTCCTCAAAGGTAGAGGAGATAGAAAATGATATGACTGATCTGGAGAATACGGTGGAAGAGAAGACGAAGAACGTAGCCACCTTCAATCAAATAGCGGAGCTTAAGAAAAGAATCTCCAAACTGGAGCTAGAAAGTGAAGGATATAAAACCCTTCTCGACATCATAAGTGATTACGAAGGACTTGAAAAACGTGTGGAAAGATTGGAAGAGAAAGTGGCTTTTATAATCAGGGCTTCTCAGGAGAAGAAGGAAGAACCGGTTCCCGTTGTCATGGATCATTCAAGGTACTCATTGGAGGATAAAGATTTCGAAAAACGAATTGAGAAGCTGGAAGAAGAAATAAAGAAGATCAGATATCTCGAAGGTAAAGTTGGTTATCTGGAGAGAAGGTTAAATGCCTTGGAATCGGATTTCGTCAGTTTCGGGAGAAGAGTGGAAGACATTGAAAGGATATTCTCAGGTTTTCAAAAAGAATTTGCAGATTTGAAATCGTATGTTTTGAACTTGAAGGACATTTCGACCAGTGTTTCGAAAGTGGAGAAAGTATATCCGATCAACCTGGAAGATAGGATCTCGTTTCTCGAGGATAGGATCTCGATGTTGGAGAAAAATGTCCTTAAGCTCTCAACGAATGTTGGTTTTGTCCTGAACAGAATCGATGAGCTAGGTGATGTAGAAAATAGGAAGGAAGTGGTCATCATACAGGAAAAGGGAAAAAACATGGAAAAAGCTGAAACTGTGGTTCCAAATATACCAGATCTGAGCGAGTACAGAAGAATAGCCGAGCAGACTTTGGAAAGATTCAGGAGGCTCGTGAGAAGCTATGAAATCTCGAGGATTCTTGGGATAGAGGATGGATATGTGTATGTGACCATAAGAAGAGGGGACACGCTCGCAGAGATAAGTAGCGCTTATGGACTTGGTGAAAATGGTGTTGAAGTATTGATGAGGTTGAATGGAATAGAAGATCCCAGAAGGTTGAGAGTTGGAAGTATAGTAAAA
>QNAV01000107.1:0-4926 GCA_003641585.1 Thermotoga sp.
AATGAGGAGAATGATCGTTGAGAAAGGGATTCGAGCGGATGGGAGAAGGCCAACTGAGATAAGGCCAATCACCTGTGAAGTTGGGTTGTTCGCAAGAACGCATGGTTCAGCTCTGTTCACACGTGGTGAGACCCAAAGTCTCGGTATCGTCACCCTTGGAGCACCTATGGATGAGCAGATAATCGATACACTCCTTGAAGAGGGAACGAAAAGGTTCATGCTCCACTACAACTTTCCACCATTCTGCACAGGTGAGGTTAAGCCGTTGAGAGGTCCAAGCAGAAGAGAGATAGGTCATGGCCATCTTGCAGAAAGAGCTCTACAGTTCGTTTTACCACCGGAAGAATCCTTCCCTTACACTATAAGAGTCGTATCAGAAATCTTAGAATCCAACGGCTCATCTTCAATGGCAACGGTGTGCTCGGGATCTTTGGCTCTCATGGATGCCGGTGTTCCAATTTCGAAACATGTGGCTGGGGTTGCCATGGGACTGATAGTTGAGCCCGACAAAACGGTCATTTTAACGGACATTCTGGGAATGGAAGATCACTACGGGGATATGGACTTCAAAGTGGCCGGGACCAGGGATGGAATAACGGCGTTCCAGATGGATTGTAAAATCTCCGGTGTCACGGAAGAACTTCTTTCGAGGGCGCTTATACAAGCGAAGGAAGCCAGAATGTACATACTCGATAAAATGTATGAAACGATTTCAGAACCAAGACCCACCATATCCAAATTTGCTCCCATAATAAAGGTCACTCAGGTGAGCCCGGATAAGGTAGCGGATATCATAGGCCCTGGTGGAAGGATCATAAAGAAAATAATCAAGGATAACGACGTGAAGATAGAGATAGACGATGAAACGGGGGTTGTAAAGGTTATAGGAAACGAAGAAGAGAATGTCGATAAAGCGATAGACACCATAAAGGAAATAGCAAGAGAGATTGAGGTTGGTGAGATTCTCGAAGGCAGGATAACCAGGATAGAACCATACGGCATATTCATAGAGGTTTTTCCAGGAAAGATAGGTCTTCTTCATCAAAGCAAAATAGGAGAAGATATGAAATCGTTTGTCAAGAAGGTGAAGGTTGGAGACATGATAAAGGTTCAGGTTATAAACATAGACGAGCTTGGAAGACTCCAGTTCAGAAGAGTGGGTGGTGAGAAACAACCCCAAAAATCCCAGAAAGTTCCCCAACAAAAAACGATTGTGAGGCCTAAAATAATGATTCCAAGAAAGCCAAGGGGGCATAATAAGTGAAAATAGTTGATAAAACCATCGGTAAATTCAGAGTCATATCTATACCATTTGATAACGTTAAAACGACATCATGCGCTTTCATCGTGAAAAGTGGTTCTGCGGATGAGCCAGACCCCCTTGCGGGGGTTTCTCATTATTTAGAACATGTGGTTTTCAGAGGCACAAAAAAATACGATCATTTTCAGCTAAAATACATTGTTGAGAGTGTCGGAGGAGTTTTAAACGCTTTCACCGAAAGAAGAGCGACGGTTTTTTATATAAAAGTCCCTGAAATGAATTTTCTGAAGAGTTTTGACGTTCTGAAGAGTTTGGTGTTCGAACCGACAATAGATGAAGAATCCGTTGAAATCGAAAGGAAAGTTATTCTTGAAGAGTACAAAATGAACAGGGATGATCCTGTGAGTTACCTTCACGATCTCCTGTTCGAAAACGTGTGGGAAGGCCCTTTTGGAAGGCCAATTCTTGGTTATGAGGATACGATAAGGAGTATTTCTAAGGAAGAGCTCGTCGAATATCATGATAAGATGTATTTCCCAAGGAATATGATTGTTGTCCTGGCCGGTAGAGTGAACGGGGCCTTCATAGATGTTGTAAGGAAAGAGCTGGAGAAAATCGATAAAGAAGGTGAAAAGAAAGATAACGGTTTTCCAAATTTCACCTACCCATCTTCGGCGATTTATGAAGTCAGAAACGATATGGAGCAGGTTCACATTGCTTTGGCAAAACCCGTCCCTGGTATGGAAAGTTCGGATTATCCAGCTATGGCCCTTCTCAATACAGCTTTGGGAAGTGGCATGAGCTCTCTTCTGTTTCATGAAATTCGGGAGAAAGAAGGACTAGTTTATGATATATATTCTCAAATATACGCTTTAAGGGAAACAGGTGTTCTGGTGATATATTCCTCTATGTCACCAAGTAATCTAGGGAGATTCTTTGAAAAGTTAAAGAAACTTCTATCGTCCATACAGATTTTGGAAAAATTTGATTATGGAAAGAACAGGTTACTTGGTAAACTCGAAATGATGACGGAAAGTCCAGGGAGCGTGATGGGATTCGTCGTTGATAGATTGGTTTGTGGACTGGAAAGTTATGATATGGACTCCTTCATGGAGGAGATAAAGAGCTTGAATAGACTCGATTTTGAAAAAGTGGCGAAAGAAGTTCTTTCAGGTAGCTGGGCCGTTTTCGGGCTAGGACCCGATTCTGCTCGTCTTGATTTCTCCATTCTGGAGGTGTGAAAATGGGTATTCTCTGGAAAAGGGTAGATGAAGTTAAATCGGGGGAGATACTGGCAGATGACGTTTATGATGGAAGAACGTTTGTCGTGCTTCTTAGAAAAGGAACAATACTGGATGATAATAACATAGAGCTTTTGAAGAAGAGGAAGGTTTTAAGGGTTCCCATACTCATTGGAGAGAGGTCTGAAGAGCCATCGGATACTCTTGCTTTGAGGGTTGAGGAAAAGATAACAGAATACATACTGCCAGATGTTCCCACTATGATAGATGAGAGGGTCTACAAAGAAGCTTTAGAAGACGTTCGAGATATTGTAAGGAAGATCATGGAACTTGAAGCACTTGACGTTGAGAAATTCAGGAATGTCTCGAACAAACTCGTTGTGGAGATAATGAAAAAGGATGAAAGGATCGTGAATCTTTTGAGGAAGCACGCAACTGGTTTTCTGTACAAGCATCTTGTCAACACAGGAGCTCTTGCAAGTTTCATAGCTCACGAAATGGGAATGCCAAGACACATAATAGCTATAACCTGCAGAGCTGCTCTTCTCCACGATATAGGACTTTCCCTGCTGAAAGGTGAAGAGAGCGGTGTTGAGGAAGAAAAAGGGGAATTGAAGGTTCATCCCGTTGTTGGATCCTATCTCTTGAAGAAATACTCTGATGAGCTGGAGAGAGAGGTGATAGACGGCGTTTTGCATCATCACGAAAGATTCGATGGCAAGGGATTTCCAATAGGGTTGAAAGGAAAGAGAATCCCCGTCATATCGAGAATACTCCAGGTTGCCGATGCGTATGACACTCTAACTTCCGATATACCGGGCTATCAAGGGATGCCTCCCTACTATGCTCTGAAATGGATAGTGGAACATGCTGGCAGGATTTTCGATCCAGATATCGTCTCTTCCTTCTTGAGGATAACGGGGGTTTATCCGACAGGAACGAAAGTGCTCCTTACGGATGGAAGAACTGGAGTTGTTCTTGGAAGGAGTGAGAAATATTTATGTCCCATCGTCAGAGTTGAAAACGAAGATATAGATCTCTGCAAAAGGAGGGATATCTGGATAGAGAAGGTGATCACATGATATGGAAAAGGGTGAAAGATCTTGTAGGTGGGGAGATAATCTCTGAAAAGGTTATGGGGGTAGGAGAACACGATGTCGTGGCAACGCCTGGGAGTGTGGTTGATAAGGATCTTAAAGACAAGCTTTTAAAAAGGGGTATTGAGTGGGTCCTTATAGATATACCAAGAAAGACGGGAAAGCCTTTGATGGATGAGAAAGCTTTAGAGGAGATGAAAGAGAAGATGAAGAACATTTTCGATGAAGCTATAAAAACACTCATCGTGGATGTTGAGGGGCTAAAGGAGATTTCCGATCAAATCGTTGATGAAGTTCTAACGAATTGGGGTATGAAGGTTTTGCCGCTTCTTCTAATGGCAAAAAGTGAAGATGAATACACCTACACCCATGAGGTTAACGTGGGTGTTTTATCATCAATGATAGCCATGCAACTTGGTTTGAGCAAAGATGCGATCTCCAAGCTCACATTTTCTGCGATAATTCACGATATAGGAAAATTGAAGGTACCCAAGGAAATACTCCATGCTCCGAGAAATCTTTCTGAGAAAGAATTCGAACTTGTAAAACTCCACACTATCTTCGGTAGGCAAATATGTGAAAGCTCTGGTATTAAAGATGAGGACATACTCTCAGGTGTGGAAAGTCATCATGAAAAGATGGATGGAAGTGGATATCTAAGGGGACTAACGGGGAACAATATAAACTTCTTTGCCAGAATAATAGCCGTTGCCGATATATTCGATGCTTTGGCTTCAAAAAGGGTGTATAAGGATCCGTGGTCTCCCTATAGGGCTGTTACAGAGCTTGTGACTCTCTCAACGCTTGGAAAGCTCGATAGAAAAGTGGTCAACGCTTTCATCTCCGTCGTCGGGATATATCCCGTTGGAACCGTTTTGATTCTCTCCAACGGATCAAGAGCTGTTGTCGTTGGAAATAAAAGAAAAGTCCTGACAAGACCGATTGTGGAAATGGAAGATGGCCTAATCGTTGATCTCTCTGAGAACAAGAAAAATCTCAACATATTGAAGGTTATAGATTGACAGGAGGGGTTTCTGTGAAAGAGGCTCTGACCTTCGATGATGTTCTTCTGGTTCCAAGATACAGTGAGATCCTTCCAAACGAAGTGAACGTTGAGACCATGTTGACCAGAAATTTGAAACTCAACATACCCCTTGTGAGCGCAGCCATGGATACGGTAACGGAAGCAGAACTGGCAAAGGCACTTGCAAGAGAGGGAGGAATAGGAATCATACACAGGAACATGGCTATAGATGAGCAGGCTCATCAGGTTGAGAAAGTAAAGAGAACGGAAAATGGTGTCATATACGATCCTATAACCATAACC
>QNAV01000108.1:0-4920 GCA_003641585.1 Thermotoga sp.
AGCTTCATCCTCATATCCCCACTCAAACCTACTCCCTTCAAAATCCCCCTTAGCATCTTTATCTCCGATGAGTACCTCTGCCCCCAGGACATCCACCTTTATTTCTCCTGCCTTCATCTCGGTAGAATCTTGGCGGTGACTTTGGACGTACCGGATCTCCAAACAACGACATTGATACCAAGATAAACCTTCTCGAGAGCTTTCTCTATCTCCGCGATGATGGCAGATGGTACCGATATGTAAAGTGTCATCTGAATTTTCGGAAGAAGAGTAGAGAGCGGAACGAAAAGAGTGATGAATCTTAACTTCTTCATCATAACACCTTCTGAGCGTTTTTACTTTTGGATACACTATCATTCTATCAAAGAAGCGTAGACGAAAGGAACAGAGAGCATAATGAGGTTTTTGAAGATGGGTTTGTATATCTTCATGGCTTCGTGGGATGCGTTTATCTTATCTTCCACACTGTAGGATATCGTATAGTCTCCGAAGTAATTTGGATAATCGTTGCCTTCCCATTTTTTGATGTTGTTGTATTCGAGCCCGCAGAGGACAGCCAGTGTGTATCCAAACCTGTTTCCAAAACCATACCTGGAGTAATCAATCCTGTGATCTTCGATATTCTCGCTTTGAGGGTTCGGCCCCACGGTCAGAATCTTTATATCGTTCATGATCTGTCTCACACCTTCCGGATCGTTCTCTTCCACCTTGGATATCAAAAGGGATAACTTTTTCTTCAAGATTTTCTCCATCTTTACAACTGTGTTGAAATTGCTGTCTTGACTCGCCATGTTCTCAAGAAGAGAACCTGCATAAACCAGTGCGACCCCTTCATCTGTCACCTCGTATATCCTTTCACCCCATTCCTTGGCGTTTTTCAAGGTATCGAATATGTCAAGGTACTCCTCAACGACACCTTTTGCAAGCTCTCCAGCAAGTTTTCCCACAACTTTTAAAAGCTTTTCCTTAACGAAATTCTTGGATTTGCTCTCTAAAAAGCTTCTGAAAGGTGAATCCTTCCAGCCCGCTTTATCCTCGAATATCTCAAGAGATTCTGCTCCATACCAGACTATCTTGTTGAGGGCAAGGCTTGTAAGCTCCCCTTGAACGTTCGACAGGTAATCCTTCGCATCGTCGCCGTAATCCAGAGCGTCTATGTTGTCCTTCAGAGGATACAGAATCACAATTTGCTTTGCCTCTCTTTCGTAACCAATCCAGTTGGATGGGAAGAGCCATATCGTTATCTTCTTGGCCTTTTCGTTGTCACCCGCTGATGCTGTCGCTTCTATCACGAGTTTTTTCGGTTTTTTTATCTCCGATACGTTGAAGGGATCCCCAAGCTTCTCTTCCAAATCTTCGCCTGGTTTGTATATGTCGCTCTCCTTGAAGGTCACGATCTTTTTCCCCTGATATTTCGAAAGATAGGCTATAAACTCGTACTCTCTTTTCAAAACCTCAACGACCGCATCGTAACTCTTCTCCGAGAATATGGATGAAATCACCCCTTCGGGATAGCCCAGCTTGTAAAGCATATTGAAGTAAATTTTGTCGGTGTTCTCAGGAATTATGTATACAGAATCCGTGTTCTTAACCTTTATGAGATTTCTCGCACCTTTGAACTTGACATCCAGTTTATCGCTCAAAGCATTTTTATAGTAAGATTCAATGTATACTAGGAAAGCCCTATAGGGTTTTATATCGAGCTCAACTTCCTTCAAGTCACCGATATCAAGGCTCACAGTCTTCTCCACCGGTATGTATTTTGTCTTTGAGAAGACAACTTTGTAGTTTCCCTTCTCCAAACCATCGAAAACACAAATTCCATCACCTCTCGTTGTACGTCTCCAGGATTTATCAGGTTCATCCAATTTCACAAGGGATATGGATACACCTTTTTTAGGTTTTCCATTCTCTTTAGCAAGCACACGTATACTTGATGTGAAATTCAGCTCCATGGTGTAGGAAAGATTAGGTTTAGTTATCTCTATCCTCTTCTGGAACTTCATGTATTTCAGGGTTAGAACAAGAGGAGCTTCTGAAAAACCTCTTGCTATTCCCGACACCTTTATGACGTTTCCTTCAACCGTTTTCGAAACGTTCTCAATTTCAACACCGCTCTCATCGTATATGGAAAAGTATTTCAGATCCGGTTTCACGGATCTTGAAGTTCTCTTGTCAACGAGTTTCACGGTGAATCTGTAAGTTGGCTCAACTTTGAAGGTTTCTTCCACGAACTTTTCCAGAGAACCTCTTTTATAGTTCAAAGAGATCTTCAGTTTGGCAGTTATCTCGTAGCCGTTCCAAGAGACTTTCATCCTCGATGTGTCGAACTTCATCTTGATCCAGAAATCTCTTTTTCCATGTTCGTCTATACTATCTGGAAAGCAGCTTTCCAGGATCTCTGAGTTTTCACTCTGAAGATTCCATTCCAAATTTTTGAAAGAAACGTTGGACTCGTTTCTGATGTATCCTTCAACGTAGAAAACGAAAGGTTCGTTCGGAAGAGGACTAGGTCTCTTTTCGATGGATTCGACAACTATGGGGTTTTCAAGTTTTTTGATATTGACAGGAAACTCCTTAGAAAGAATACCTAAAGAGAGGGTGATCTTCGCGGTTCCTTCTTTGACTGGTGTGTGCCATACGTGAACGTCTCCATAATACGTTTTCTCTGTTTTCAGGTTTCCTCTGTCCACTGAGATGGATATCCCCTTTTCTTCGAAACAGCTTTCAGCTTTTATCTTAACCTCCACATCCATATCGTTGTAGACTTCGAGGGGTTTCCCCGTGGTTGGCTTTAAGGTTATCGATGCGTTGAACCATCCTCGAGAAGAGAAGAGAAAGGATAGTAGATCAACACTTGTACCTACGTCCCTATACCTTGGTTCTTTGAGCACGAAGACTTTCTTTTTGTAAAAACCGGCAAAGTTCACAACGTATTTTATGGGAAAGATGTAAAGACCCGTGATCTTGCCATCTTTTAAAGATATTTTCACGAAATCGTTGTCTTCTCCCAAAAGAACTTCTTCCTGAGATACCGTGAGTATGAAGGGATCATGGGAGAAAGGGTCCGTTACCTTTTCCATCATCTTGTTTCCGTTTTCGTCATAGAGTATGAACTTTGATTTTTCCCTACCACTTCCTGCTGTTGTCACCAGGATTTTTCCATCTTCAGTGAGCTTTGCATCGAGGACGTTGTAAGAAGAATGAGGAATTACCAGAACCAGTTTTCCCTTTCTGTCCACAACCATGACGTTGCCTCTGTTGATCCTCATTATGAACCTATCCCCGGTATCGTCCTCAACCCAAAAGAGGTCACTGTCTTCCGAACTTTCAAAACCTTTTAAAAAAATGAATTTTCCCTTTGAATCCATGAGAGCAAACTTCCATTTTCGATTTTCTTCTATCATAACGGGTATGGGGAATTTTTTCAGAGCGGTTCCTTCCTTTGTGTAATAATTGATGTGCGGTATGTATATCATACGACCCAGCCCATAAGTTATACGAAAACTCTTTCCCGTTTCGTAGTTGAACACACCGTATTCAAGGTCTCTATTGGTATGGTAGAAGACTTCATTTTCAACCACAAGGATCGGGTAAGGTTCTATGAAATCTGGATACTTCAAAGTAGTGATCTTGCTTCCGTCTAATTTGTACACTTCCAAACCATCTTCTCGGAAAACGAGGAATTTTCCCTTCGAGGGGACCAGAGACCATCCTGGTGAGAATTTGGTATCCAGAGAGATTTCCTTTTTTTCATTCGTTTTCACGTTCACCACGTTCAAGACAGAGTCGTTGACACTGTAAAAGAGAAAATCTCCCTCCATCGTGAACGGCCTCATATCTTTTCCAGTGTCCCTGTAGATCAGTTTTTCTTTCTCAAGATCAATCACCTCAATACGATCTTCCTGGTGTTCTCCGTTTTTGTAAATCCTGTAATTCAGATAGATATACCTACCAGATTGATGAGTTTCGAAAAAGAGCTGTTCATCACTTTTCAAATCCTCAACATGGAGGGTGAAAAGATCGTCCACTGAGAATGGAAAGACGACGATTCCAAAAAAGATTAAAAAGATCATGGTGATTCTTCCCATTTAACTCATCCCCCTAAATATGACTTTTTTGATTGTATCACAAACTTCCTTTCATTCAACAGAAATATGTTAAATTTGGTCGAAGAAAAAATTTTGGTAAAATTCATCTGGTAAACCTCATCTGAGGGGGGGATAAGCCATGAGGAAGGCTCTGGTATTCTTACTTCTATCACTCCTTGCGGTAGGGCTTTTCGCTGTCAAAAACGTCATATTCCTCATTGGAGACGGTATGGGACTCGCCCACATAACGCTCACAAGCTACTTCGTCGGAAAGCCTCTTGAGATGATGAAGATGCCCTACAGTGGCCTTATGTACACATACTCTGCAAACAGCTTTGTTACCGACTCTGCAGCCGCTGGTACTGCTCTTGCAACAGGGTACAAAACGTTCAACGGTATGATCTGTATGACACCCGATGGAAAACCTGTCATGACCCTCTTTGAAGCGGCAAAGAAGGTAGGGAAGGCAACAGGGGTCGTCACAACGACGAGGGTAACCCACGCAACGCCAGCCGCTTTCTACGCACATGTGAAAAACAGAGATGAGGAAAAGGAAATCGCAAGACAACTCGTTGAGGGTACTACAATCGACGTTGCTTTCGGCGGAGGAATGAAACACTTCAGTGAAGAACTCCTTGAGAAAGCAAAAGCCAACGGTTTCACCGTTGTGACAACAAGAGAAGAACTCCTGAATCTCGATCCTTCTGCTGTGAAAAGAGTCCTTGGAATCTTTGCAAGATCACACCTTTCATATTACGTCGATGGCGAGGATAGGCCATCCCTTGCGGAGATGACAAGAAAAGCCATAGAAATACTCTCAAAGAACGAA
>QNAV01000109.1:0-4911 GCA_003641585.1 Thermotoga sp.
TCCCACGATGTACGTCATGGCACCATCTCCGAAGAAACCTTTGTAAACCGCTCCAACATCTATGGACACTATATCTCCTTTTCTAAAGACCTTATCCTTTCTGGGGATACCATGAACAACCTCTTCATTAACCGAAACGCATGTTATATACTCATAACCGTTGTATCCTTTAAAAGCGGGGGCCACTCTCAACTCTTTAAATACCTTCTCTGCCAGGAGTTCTATTTCCCAAGCAGACGCTCCAGGTACAACAAGCTTTTTCGCTTCTTTCAGAAAGATCGCCACTGCTCTTCCAGCGATTTTCATTCTATCGATTTCTTCTTCTGTTTTTACCCTTATCACTTCTTATCCCTTCCGACCAATGATATTAAGAACTTCCTGTGTTACTTTTTCAAGGCCAATCGTCCCGTCAATTGTGAAAAGAAGTTTTTTCTTGTTATAAAATTCGATGACAGGCTTTGTGTTCTCCATGTAAACCTCATATCTCTTTCTGACGACCTCTTCCTTGTCATCATCTCTTTGTATCAACTTGACCTTACAAACATCGCACAGTTCATCTTCCTTGGGTTTCATCGATAACAGGTTGTAGATCCTACCGCACTTTGGACAGATTCTCCTGTTTGTGAGTCTTTCGACAACCACATCCTCCGGTACATCGAAGAATATTGCTGCGGTGAGCTTCTCTCCCAACTCTTCTAGGATCTTTTCCAAAGCTTCTGCTTGAGGAACTGTTCTGGGATAACCATCTAGGATGAATCCCCTCTTGCAGTCATCCTTCAACAAACGCTCTCTGACGACCTCATTTACGATATCATCAGGCACGAGCTCTCCTCTCTCCATTATTTCTTTGACCTTCTTACCGAGCTCCGTTCCGCTGGTAGCAGCTTCCCTGAACATATCACCAGTCGATATATGAGGAATGTTCACATGTTCCCTTAACTTTTTCGCGTAAGTTCCTTTCCCGGCACCTGGCGGTCCCAGAAACACCAGATTTATACCCATCTCATCTTCTCCCCTTTATCCTACCTTTCTTTAAGAACCCTTCGTAATGTCTCATTATGAGGTGAGCTTCCATCTGCTGGACTATATCGAGAGCAACACCTACTGCTATCAGGGCAGAAGTTCCACCAAGCCATATGTTGACTCTTATGATCCCTTGAACTAAGTAGGGAAGAAGGGCTATTACTACTAGGAACACTGCTCCAAGAAAAGTCACACGATTCATAACTCTTTGAAGATACAGCTCCGTTGATCTTCCAGGTCTTATTCCTGGTATGTACCCTCCGTATTTTTGTATGTTTTGAGCAACATCATGTGGGTCGAAGACAACTACACTGTAGAAGTACGTGAAGAAGAACACCAAAAGACCGTAGACAGTTAAGTAGAGTGGTGATCTGGCTCCAAAGAGTCTTGAAAGGGTCTCGCTCTTCATCATCTGAGCAATGGCTGCAGGAAGTGAGACGATGGCACTTGCAAAGATTATTGGTATGACTCCTCCCTGATTGACCCTTATGGGAATGTAAGTTGAAGCCCCACCGTAGATCCTTCTCCCAGAAACTCTGTGAGCGTACTGAATGCTTACTCTTCTTTCTGCCTGCTGGACGAATATTATCCCCACAACCGTTATGAGAGCTATAACTATCAAGAACACCCATTCTAGCACATTCAAGCCACCTATAACGGCTCTACCGAAATAAGTTGGATATCTTGCAACTATACCCGCAAATATCAGAACCGATATACCGTTTCCTATTCCTTTTTCTGTTATCCTCTCACCAAGCCAGAGCAAAAACATAGTTCCTGCAACAAGGGAGACTGTTGCCATTATCAGAAATAATCCCATTGAAACACCCATTGTCAATATATCAGGATTCTGGCGTACAAGGCCGAAGGAGATTATGAACGCCTGGAACGCAGCAAGAACCACCGTCAAATTTCTCGTGTATCTTGCAAACTTTTTCCTTCCCTCCTCACCTTCCCTCAACATCTCCTTTATAGATGGTATGACGGAAGACAAAAGTTGAAGAATGATCGCAGCGTTTATATAAGGTGTGACACTCATTGCAAAAATGGAAAAGTTTCGAAGGGCCCCTCCCGTGAAAACATCGTAAAAGCTTATGATACCCCCTGGAGCTCCTTCACCGAACTTTTTGAAAACCTCTCCCCAAGCTTCCAGGTTTATACCGGGTATAGGGATGTATATCCCCAACCTGAAAATTATGAGAGCAAGCAATGTAAATATGATCCTTTCTCTGAGTTCAGGTATTTTGAAAGCATTTCTCAATGCTTTCCACATATCATACCACCTCTGCTTTACCGCCCACTGCTTCTATTTTCTTCCTCGCAGTTTCACTGAATGCATGGGCCTTGACTATCAAAGGTTTCGTTATCTCACCATCTCCTAGAACCTTCAATCCATCTTTTAGATCCTTCACTATGCCCATTTCCAGTAGTTTCTCAGGTGTCACTTCCTCGTGGGATTCAAACCTTTCATCGAGTGTTTTCACATTCACAACAGCGTATTCTTTTCTATTTATGTTCTTGAAACCCCTTTTTGGGAGCCTTCTATGAAGCGGAGTCTGTCCTCCTTCAAACCAGAGGTGGACTTTTCCACTGCCCCTACTTTTCTGACCTTTATGACCCCTTCCACTCGTCTTACCATGTCCAGAGCCAGGACCTCTTCCCAACCGTTTCCTTTTTTTCATAGCGCCAGGTGAAGGTCTGAGATCCTCCAATCTCATCCTTTCATACCCCCTTCATCTTCCACATCTATTTCCTCAACTTTAAGAAGGTGTTTCACTTTTCTAATCATCCCTCTTATCTGAGGTACATCATCTTTGATAACGATTTGGTTGAGTTTTCTCAGTCCAAGTCTTTTAACCGTATCTTTCTGATCCCTGGAATAACCTATAGGACTTTTTACAAGGGTTATCTTGAGTTTCTTTGTCATTCTCAACCCTCCTTCTTTACTCCCTTTATTACCTCTCCAGGAGAGATATCCCTTAGTTCAGCGACTTTCTTAACAGAGAGAAGATTCTTCAGACCGTTTATGGTGGCTCTTGCCAGGTTCAGAGGATTCGTGGAGCCAAGTGACTTCGTCAGAATGTTCTGAATACCTGCAAGTTCAACAACAGATCGAACCGTCCCACCAGCGATTATACCTGTTCCCATCGCTGCAGGTTTTAGGAGAACCTTTGAGGCATCTTGCCTTCCGACAACATCATGTGGGATCGTACCGTTGTATATGGGAACCTCTATCAAATTCTTTTTGGCGTCGGCTATAGCTTTTCTTATAGCATCAGGTACTTCCCTGGCTTTGCCGATACCGAGCCCCACCTTTCCCTTTCTGTTTCCTACAACCACGACAGCCCTGAAGCTCAAGTTTTTCCCACCCTTTGTAACCTTGGCAGTTCTTCTAATCTCTATGACCTTTTCCTCGAAATCCTCATACGTTTCTTTTATTTCTTCCGATACCTGGCCGACCTGATCCGTCATTCACATCACACCTCCCTCAAAACACGAGTCCGCCTTCTCTAGCACCTTCTGCGAGTTCCTTCACTCTACCGTGATATTTGTAACCACCTCTATCGAAAACGACTTTTTTAATTCCTTTTTCAAGTGCCCTCCTGGCTATCAACTTTCCAACCTCCCTTGCCGCCTCCTTATTCCACGTTTTTTGCAACTTCTCCCTCAACTCGGGGTCCAGTGTGGATGCCGAAACTAGAGTATGTCCTATGGTATCGTCTATTATTTGTGCATAAATATGCTTGTTACTTCTGAACACACACAATCTTGGGCGCTCTGGTGTTCCAAACACTTTCTTTCTGACCCTTCTATGTCTTCTGAGTCTTCTCTCATTTTTGCTCTCCTTTTTTATCATCTCCCATTACCTCCTTCAAGCCTTCTTACCTTGCTTCTGCCTGACCACTTCTCCTACATAGCGAATTCCCTTTCCCGTGTATATGTTGGGAGGTTTCCATGACCTTATTTCAGCTGCAAATTGCCCTACTTTCTGTTTATCTATACCACTGACGATGATTCTGTTCGGAGCGGGGACTTCAACTTTAACACCTTCTGGAGGTTCTAAAACGATAGGATGAGCGTAACCGAGTTGAAGAGAAACCTTGGTCCCCTGCATTTGAGCTCTATAACCTATTCCAACTATTTCAAGCTCTTTTCTGTACCCTTGAGAAACGCCGTGTATCATGTTCCTTATCAAAGCCCACATGGTTCCTTGAAACATCTTAACTTTATTCCAATCAGCTTTTCTCCTTATATCCTCTTCTTTTGGCCTCACCCAAACCTTTTCATCCTCTATCTCCACTTTTGTGTAAGGGAGTATTTCCTGTCTGAGTTCTCCCTTGGGTCCTTTCACCCTCACGTAACCGTCTTCTATCTTAACTTCCACACCTTTTGGTATCTCTAAGGGCTTTTTTGCGAGTCTCGACACCTCAGACACCTCCTCACCATATGTAAGCGATAACCTCTCCCCCAACTCCCAATTCTCTCGCTTCCTTATCTGTCAGAACACCTTTGGAAGTCGTTAATATCGCTATACCAAGTCCGTTTTTAACTTTTGGTATCTCCCTCTTCCCAACGTATATCCTTCTCCCGGTGTGAGAGACCCTGACTATTCCATGGATGACCCTTTTTCTATTCCTTCTAGTTCCTTTATATTTCAAATAAACCCTAAGGATACCCTGCCTGCCATCCTCAATGTATTTGTAGTCCTTTATGTACCCTTCCCTTTTAAGGATCTCACATATTGCTTTCTTCAAGTTGGAAGCGGGTATATCAACGTATTCTTTGAAAACCATGTTCGCGTTTCTTATACGGGTTAGCATATCAGCAATGGGATCACTCCACACAACGTATCCCTCCTTTACCAACTCGCTTTCTTGACACCTGGCA
>QNAV01000110.1:0-4868 GCA_003641585.1 Thermotoga sp.
ACAGGAAACAGTTTATGAGAGATGAAGGTTCTCAATACGAACATGAAAATGTAGGACACACCTGTCGCTATGGATGCACCGATTGCACCGTATTTTGGTACCAGAATGACGTTTCCTGTGAAGTTCAAAAGGGCTGTCAAGCCCGTTATCAGAGTATGAAACTCCGTTCTTCTCTTAAGAGAGATTCCTATACCGGTTACCGTGGAAATGGTCGTCATGACAGGTATCAGAACCAGGAATGGCATGACGACAGCAGATTCTCTGTAGCTGGGTGCCAGAATCATGACTATGATGAATCTCATAAGAGAGACTGAAACCGCTGCGAGACTCATAACTCCCACAACCATCTTTGATGCTTCAACGAACTTTTCCCTATCCACACCTCTCTCATACCATCTGAAAGCAATTGGCCACCAGAAATTCGAAAAGGCCCCTCTCAATATTCCTAAGGCAGACACCACTTTATAGCCTGCCGAGTAAATCCCAACTTCGTTGAAATCTGCCCATTTTCTAAGAGCGACTCTATCCATAGAACTCACGATCCAACTGAATATAACGTTAGGTATCAGTGGGAGGGAATATCTAAAAGCTCCTTTTATAATGCGTTCATCTAACTTGAAATCGAATTTCCAGTATTTTCTGTTCAAAAACGTTCCAAAGATTGAAGAAAATACGACGGACAGAAAGCTGGATAGAATGATTCCCTCGTAATTTCTCTTGAAAAAGATCAGGATGATTATAACCGATCCAGCATAAACACAGTTTTTGAGAAAAACGAGCAGTGAGTATGACAAACTTCTGTGCTCGGCTATAAGCATTATGTTGTTGAGGTTTTCAACGTTTGTAAGAAGCGATTGAAGTATCAGAAGCAGGATAAGGTAAGGTTTGTATTCTCTGAAGATGATCAGAGAAGCTGTCCTTCTTAGAAGCCACAGAATCAGAGAGAAAAAGAGTAAACTCAGAAGCGATATCACGAATACGTTGAACAAAACCTCCCTTTTCCTATCGGTAACCGGAAATTCCCTACTCAGGTAAGATCCCATAGCAAGACTCGCAACGCCGAAGAATATTCCCTGAGATAGGAAGTACATGGATGCTTTTCCCATATTTTCCGGGTCGACAAGCCATGTTGTTACAGGCACGGTGATGAATGATAGGAGCGATGAGAGGATAGGCCCCAGAGAGAAACCCAGGATTCTCTTTGATGCTCTTTCCAAACTTTCCACATCCATTTCAGCATCACTTCTCCTTTTCTATGAACGATACGAAATGCTCGTAAGCTCCTCTCAGTTTCCTCAAAAAGCTTTCTATCCTATTTGAGAAATCCTCCTCTTTCAGAACTTCCTCTAGATTAAAACTCATGGAGAGAAACGCTTTAAAAGGAACTCCTGAGAATCTTGTTTGAGGAAAGCCGTATTTTCTCCTCAGAAAAACTGCCATTTCATGAACTAAAGATGTCTCTTCACCAACCCATTCGGGCTTTTTAAGAAAAACGTGAACCCCGTCATCATCAATCAGTACGTCGTAAGAGGGGTTTTTATGTTTCAAGATGTCTAGAATCTTTTTGAAGTCATCAGAGGATACCTTCTTCGCGTATCCAAAGTATTCTTCGCTTTTTACACACTCTCTCAACAGCTCTTTTTTTATCCATTCATCATCACCAAAAATGCTTAGAAATCTCGTTTTTATTGGAAGACGGAATATCCCTGCATCATGAGCAGTTACAGTTTCTTTGAACAAATCTTCAACAACTTCCTTCAGTACGTTAAGGTGAAAGCCCTCCGATCTGTAAATGGCTGAAGAGACCTTGAAAGGGTCTGAAAGGGATATGAAAATAATAATTCTCCCTTTCGCATTCACCATTAGGGATACCGGAAGGGATGACTCGGGGAGTACCCTCTCCAGAAAAACATGCCTGTGATAGGTATCGAGTTTATCTTCCAGACCCTTTAGAACGTTCAGAGATTTTTTGGAATCGATTCTATCCACATACTTCGCCAAAATTGTTCCCACATCATCGGGTCCCAATATCATTTCAAGATCACCACCGAGCTTTTTCCGTAGACTCTTCTCGCCTCTTCTACAAAATCCTTGTTGTGAAACTTTGATAGAACAAATAATACCCTCCTTTTAACCATGGGAAGGTCAACGTGACCGTCTGTGAAGATGATTTTCCCTTCAACCTTCAATTTACTCTCCACATAATTCACAGCAGGTTGAAGATCCGTTTCCCCTCCACCTATTATCTCAAAATCCTTCCAGTCCCCTTTTCTATACTTCATAACCATCTGAACACTTTTATCCACCTGTACTAACCAGAAATCTGTTTCCAGAACTTTCGCTATTTTCTCCACTTCTGATAGAAACTCACCTATCTCTTCTTCTATGATACTCCCACTTGTATCGAGAATAACGGCTATGTTTGGGAGGTATTCGTTCTTCCACCCTGGAAGGTGGTCGTATCTCCTATTCGGTCTGAAAAGAGTTGTGTACCTTTCACCGATGACGGACACTCCAACAAATCTTCTGAGAATGGTTTTCCAGTTCAATATGGGTCTTTTGAGAAGTATCTCGACATTTCTCTTAACGCCTGATGGAATTTCGGATTCATAGATGTTGAAAGCTCTCCCAATTTTATCTTTAGTAAGCTCCAATATCATCTCAACAGGCATCTCCGAGTCGTACAGTCCTTCATGTGAATCAACTTCTTCTCTAAGTTCAGAGACCGTTTCCACATCGAACCTTCCTTTCTTTTCAAATTCCTCAAGCATCCAAGCATGGTACACCTCGGCACTTTCTCCTATCATCCAAGCGGGAGGAACTGCAAACACCACATCGTTATCCGTTCCATGACCTTCTTCCACGAGGACGTTTAAAGGAACACCAAAAGCATCTAGCTCAGGAATGTATTGATTTATCGAAGCATCCATCGCAAGATCCCAAATCTTCTTGTCCCTGCTGTTTTTTGGCCTTATGAGAAAGTGTTGATTTATAACGTGCATGATTTCGTGTATTAACAACGCCTCTACCATCCTGATGTCTTTCTTCTCGAGTTTTTCCTTGTTGTAATACAAAACCAAATCTCCTTCCTTGGAGAAGGATAACTTCAGATTCCTGATTTTTTTATCGGGAATGAATTTCATTCCCATGAGAATGTAATGGTAGAATGGACTCTTCTTCCCTATGGAAAGAATGGCATCTTGAAGCTTCATTTTACTATATCCCTCAAGAATTTCTCAATTTCGGGATCTTGAGAAAGGTACTCCAAGACATTGTCGAAAATGTCTGATTTATCATCGTTCTTCGTGGAGGCATCGACTATGAACCTTAGAATCCCATAGAAGGACTCCTTGGGCATGTGCTGAGAGAGTTTTGACAGGTTTTTCGCTATTGTCTTTTCCCTTCCTTCTATTCTGGATCTATCCACTTTTGAGAAGAAGTCTATGATCCTTAAGACTAGAGAATTTATGAGATGAAGATCTTTCGGTACGTTCACATCTCCATTGAACAGAACGGTATCGACAGACGGTATCTGTGAACCTTTCAAATACGTATCGTAGAAAGCTTTCGCAGCTTCTGGACCAACTATTCCTGCAGCAAGTATATATCCGTACTTTTTCCTCTCATCCTCCGATAAAATTCTCAGGACATTGGAAAGCTTATACCAACTTCTTGGACTCGGTTTTAAAGTGGTCTTTAGAGACATTGAATATTCACTGAATAAAAACTCTGGGTACTTTCTTATGAACTCTATTACCTCATCCGCTACTTTCATTCTCTCCGCCCATTCGACCCACTCTCTGGGATCAGGAGACACCTCTATAATGAAAAATCTCGATATGAAAGCTGGATCCGTTATTAAATCCGCCTGGTCGTACTCCTCATCTGGTGGATTCATCGCAGCCATTATCCAGGTTCCTTCAGGCAGAACATGATTGTGAATCCTTTTATCTATTATGAGCTGCATGATGGCGTTCCTTATGGATCTGTGAGCCCTGTTTATCTCGTCCAGAAATATTATCACCCTTCCATCTTCAGGCCACCAATCCGGTTTCAAGAAGATGGTCCTGTCTTCTCCCCTGGATGGCAACCCTATGAGGTCACCAGGTTCCATCTGAGAGAGTATGAGTATTATGAGCCTTCTCCCAGTCTCATTCGCTATTTCCCTTGCTATATCCGTCTTTCCCACACCGAAATGTCCTATCAGGAGAGGCACTTCTCCAGCTTCCATTATCTTTCTCACAAGGTACTTCGCTTCAGAGACGTTCATGCCTTCTACCTCCGTTTCTATATTAAATCACCTTTATGGTCTTCATACCACCTGGATTGATCCAGGTCATGACTGTTCCACCTTTAACCTCCAGATTCTTCAAATGTTTTTCAAGAGAGTTGACCTCCTCTGCCTTTTCAAAAAACCAGGATGGTTCTAAAGATACTCTCCCACCATTGTAGGAGTAATCGACCAACCTTACTATCACCCCATCGCCATCTTCTGCCATTTTTACGGTAGTAACGTAGGCACCATCAACTTTGAGGAAACTCCTAACTTCCTTCGCAAGCTTTATCTCCATCGGTATGAGAGGAAGATTCAACTTCAAGGATTCCTCTATAACTCCTCCCCTCCAATCACCATCATGGATATAGATTGAATATATGAATTCTTGTTTTCCAACATCAGCCTCAGGATAAGGATAAACAGGAGATCTCAACAGCGAAAGCTTCATAACACTCCCTTCAACTGAATGACCGTATTTGGAATCATTGAGAACTGCAACTCCCCATATACCATTCGAAAGATCCATCCATTTGTGAGCAGGTACTTCAAATTTTGCCATCTCCCATGATGTGTTACGAGCGGTGGGACGCTG
>QNAV01000111.1:0-4858 GCA_003641585.1 Thermotoga sp.
CCGTTTTATCATACCTATCGGGATATTCCCAGTAGATACAACCTCTACATGGAGAAAACAGATCTTGGAATGTTACATCGTCGATATCCCTGATATCCACCTTCAGAGCACATCACCTCGCAGGATTCAAATATGTTATGATACCTTAAAAGTTATGCCAGGGATTGATAGGAACCTTTTTATCACATTCGTTTCATGCAACGAATGATTCGCAACAGTGAAACGAATTTACAATTTATTAACCTTTTGATATCTAACGAGAATTTTGCAGGGTATAGAAGGTATTCTTCCCCTTTCCTTGTCTTCTCACAATACCCATTTCTAACAGTTTTTTGAGAATTCTGTAGACCTTTGAAGGGTTCTCGCCCGAAAATTTTGAGATTTCCGACCTACTAAGTGGCCCTTTTTCCTTAAGTATGGATATGATAAGTTCTTGAACATTAATACGAGTTTTAGAAAGAAAAACCCTATCTCCTTCTCTTTGAAGAAAACCACTTGATTGCAGTCGCTGGATGAAGAACTCGACTTCTTCACTAGATCTCTGAAGAGCACCTGCGAGATCCTTAACACTTATACCTTGCTTGAAATAGGAATGATACACTATGAGCACTTCTTCCGGAGCGAGTTCTTCATTGATCAGAATCTCCGTTAACTGTCTTTCCCATTCACTGCCTATTATAGTCACAGAAACGCTGCTCTCTGTTACGTTCCAAAGCGGTAAAGGTTTCCCATAAACAGCTTGACCTAAATAGACTTTATCTATTCCTCTTCCGGTTCTTTCAACGATACCAGTGATTCGGAACATTTCTGCAAGGAGAGGATTTCTTGGACGCGGAGGTGTTGAAAGGAGGTTATGAACAGTTACCCCTCTTACAAAACCACCAGGATTATTGACCCTTAATCTACCATCCATATGTATCTCTATTGAAATAGCACCAAGACTCATATAATCTCTATGAACAAGCGCATTTGCAAGAATTTCTCTAATTACTTCCATACCAAAGAGTGGTACTTCATACCTCACACCATTTTTGATAACTTCTCCAATCCCTCGGTTGTACCTTGATATTTCATCGATAAGTTCAAAAATTAAGATAGATAGAGGAGAGATAAAGCGTTTTTGAGATACTAAATCACTTGCTTTGAAGACACTCAGTATAACTTCATGATGTGGAATAAATTGATGAATTGCTTCTTTCTTACCAAGAAACAGTAGGCCAGCGAGCGTTAACTTACCATCTGGTGTCACAGCTCCGAGGATCCTTAATAATTCATCCCTAGATACGAATTCGAGGTCAGGATTTCTTCCTTTGCAAAGCTTCCATACATGATCTATAGCTTCTTCATTAATTACGGATACGTTAAGTTCAATTGTCCTTGCTGTGACATCAAGCTTGGTTTCCTCGGAAAGGATTGATATAAGTTCATGAGGATAGAGAGGTACGCATGAAGGTCTACCATCACCTCCTAGTATCCTCGTCAGATACTTCCCATAGGATGTAGCTGTCACAAGGGCTTTAGGTACTTCTATAATAATGATCTGCTTTCCTTCGATCTCTTCTACCCAAACCTTTGTCCAAAGCCCGGGAGATGTCCTCGAAAATATCATCGCGCGAAGTTTCTCCGGATTTATGCCCTTTTCCTCTCTCGGATAAGGACATGCACCGGTAACGGTCCCATCATCCTCAACGCCGATCAACAAAAATCCTCCGTTTCTGTTAGCAAGGCATACAGCTGCCTCTACTATATCGTTATCAGATAGTGGCCCACGCTTTTCCGATTTGAATTCGATCTCTACACTTTCACCTTTTTCTAGAATCGATTGAAGATCCATCTTATCACCTCAGGTTTTATCATATCACATTCGTTTCATGCAACGAATGATTCGTAACAGTGAAACGAATTTACAATTTATTAACAGAAACCAGGGTTATGGCCACAATCCTTATTTCAAAATCCTCATCGAATTCAAAACTGCTATCAAGGCAACACCAACATCTGCAAAAACGGCTTCCCACATGGTGGCTTTTCCAAAGATACCAAGGCTTATGAAAATCAACTTAACACCAAGAGCAAAAATTATGTTCTGCCAAACAACTCTCTTCGTTTTTCGAGATATCCTTATCCCTTCTGGAAGCTTTGATGGCTTGTCATCCATTATGACCACGTCTGCCGTCTCTATAGCTGCATCACTTCCCAAAGCTCCCATAGCAACACCAACATCGGCTCTTGCTAACACCGGTGCATCGTTTATACCATCACCCACAAAAACGACTTTGCCCTTCTCAACTTCTTCCATCAATTTTTCTATAACCTTTACCTTATCTTCTGGTAGGAGATTAGCGTGGAAATCATCCAATCCTAAATGCTTGGCGATTTTCTCCGCTACATCTTCATTGTCACCGGTGACCATGACGATCTTTTTCACACCTAGACGCCTGAGTTCTGTGATCGCTTTCAGAGAATCTTCTTTCAATTCATCCGATATCACCAGGTGACCCGCATATTTTCCATCGATCACAACGTGCGCAACCGTTCCCCTCACATGACATGTATCGTGCTCCACATCGAATTTGTGAAGGAGTCTATCGTTTCCCACCATAACTTCGACACCATCCATACTTGCTCTGACACCGTGTCCTGCTATCTCCTCATATGCTTTTACTTCTCTTTCATCGATCTCTCCGCCGTAAGCTTCCTTGATAGCTTTGGCTATGGGATGATTGGAATGAACTTCCGCCAACGCAGCGGATCTTATGACCTCTTCTTCTGTAAAGCCATTTCTCGTCTCTATCCTCGTCACTTTGAAAACACCTTTTGTCAGAGTTCCAGTTTTGTCGAAAGCCACAGTTGAAGCTTCGCTCAGGGCATCCAGATAGTTCGAACCCTTAACCAGTATCCCTTCTTTTGCGGATTTACCAACACCGCTGAAATATCCTAAAGGTATGGAAAGAACCAGAGCACATGGACAGGAAATCACCAGTATCACCAAAGCTCGATAAATCCATTTTGAAAAAGGATCTCCTGTAAACAGGGGAGGTACAAGAGCTACTAGAAAAGCAAGGCCAACAACGATGGGAGTGTAGTAACGAGAAAAACGTGTTATGAACTTCTCTGTTTTTGCTTTTCTTGTACTAGCATTCTCAACGAGTTCCAGAATCTTCGAAACTGTAGATTCTTCCAGCTTCTTTGTAACCTTCACTGTCAAAAGCCCATTCAGATTCACCATACCAGATAGAACTTCGCTTCCTTTTTCAACATCTCGGGGAACACTTTCACCAGTTAAAGCGGAAGTATCGACTGTTGATGCTCCTTCAACGATAACACCATCAACAGGTATCTTTTCACCAGGTTTGATGATGATCGTATCGCCAACTTTCAATTCTTCCGGTTTGACTCTCATTATTTTTCCGTCAATCTTGAGATTGGCATATTCAGCTTTCAATGATAAGAGAGATTTTATCGAATGTCTCGAGCGATTCACAGCCAGATCTTGTAAGAACTCTCCTGTTGTATAGAACAACATTACCGCTGTGGCTTCAGGATATTCTCTTATAAGGAAAGCTCCTATCGTTGCAACAGTTATGAGGAAATTCTCGTCGAAGATGTTACCGTGTATCGAATTGACTACGGCACTCTTCAAAACCTTCCATCCAACAGGTAGATAACTCGCCAGAAACACTGTGAAAACGAGCATGTTATCGTAACCGTAGTAATAGCGCATCAATACACCCACAACGAAGAGAACAAGAGACAGGATTATGAGATAAAGCATCCCTCTCGAATCATCATGTTCATGATCTTGTTCCTCTCCTCTGTCAACGATTTCAGCACCAGGTTTAACTCTTTTCACAATACTCTTCACCTTTTCAACATCACCTTCGACAAGAAGCTCACCGGTTGCAAAATTCATCTGGGCTGTTTTGAATCCCTCTTTCTTTAACGCTTCTTCTATTTCGCAAGCACAGCTTGCACAGTCAAGTCCTTTTATTTTCAGTTTCTTTGGCATCATCTCTCCTCCATTAAATGCTCTAGAGTTACACGAAGAATGTTCAATATATGCACATCGTCCAGACGATAAAAGACGTTTTTACCATCCTTGCGATAGGTTACGATCTTTCGATCTTTCAATATCCTGAGTTGGTGAGATATCGCAGAAACGGAGAGTTTTGTAATTGCAGATAGGTCACATGTGCACAATTCTTTCGCTTCCATCAGAGCAAGAAGTATCTTGAGTCTTGTGGGATTTCCAAAGGCATCGAAAAAATCGGCCATCTCAAGGATTCTTTCTTCACTTGGGAGCTTTTCCTGAGCTTTTTGAATCTTATCGTGGTGTTCCTCATAGACTCTGCAAACTTCTGTCATCTTCGATCACCTCAATATTTGAACATTTGTTCAAATATTATTATAAATCCTGCTGTGTGAAAATGCAAGATAAAAAATCAAATATTCCTATTTAAGAACCCATTTTGCGTTGAAGAAAGGTGATTTAACAGCTGAATTTGATGTTTCTGGAAAAGATGAGATAGCTCAAATAGCACAGGCTTTGAGTGAAATGGCGCAGAATCTCAGAGAATCGATAGAGGATATAAGACAATCCAGCCTCAATTTGACGGATCTCTCAAAGTCCTTCGATGAATTCACATCAAGACAATCAGAAAGTTTGAAATGGTGAGTTCCGTTGAAGAGACGAAGGAGAGAAGAGAGTGCAGCAGAAAAAATGGCTTCCGCTATAGACAACACTTCACATTCTGTCATGAGTATTTCAAATTTCTCATGCAAACTCTCTTCCACTTTTTTATCTTTTTGAGAATGGAAAGGGCCTTATCGTGAGCATTGAGACTTTCCCGAGTGAGCC
>QNAV01000112.1:0-4824 GCA_003641585.1 Thermotoga sp.
AGGAAACCTTGAAATGGTGAGTCCGAAGGCTCTGGAGAAGGCTTTGGACAATTTGAAGAAAAGTCTTGAAGCGGAGATCAGCCACATCGAGATGGAATTCCCCTACTTTATGTGGAAGGAATCCCCAAAGTCTAAAAGATTATCCCCTATGAGAGTGGATTGTAAGATTTTAGCTGAGAAAAAAGATAAATTTTCTTTGATAATAGGTGTCAGAGTTCCAATTCACACTCTATGCCCATGTTCCAAGGAGATCAGCGATTTTGGAGCTCACAATCAAAGGGCTTATGTGGACATAATGGTGAAGTCGAGAAAACTGATATGGTTCGAAAGTCTTGTGGAAATAGCAGAGAAAAGCGCGAGTTCTCCTGTATACACTCTGCTGAAGAGAACGGATGAGAAATTTGTGACAGAAAGTGCATTCATGAACCCCAAATTTGTGGAAGATGTTGCAAGGGACGTCGCTATCGCGCTTGAGAGAGATGACAGGGTAGAGTGGTACAGAGTGGAAGTTGTGAGTATGGAAAGTATACACAATCACAATGCATTTGCGTGTATCGAAAAGGGGTGGGTGAATGCTTCTGAGGTTGACGAATGAGGTGTTGTTGAGGGAAATTGAAAAGGTTGGAGCAGATCCATCCTCTTTCGGAATATTCCTTGAAAAATCCGAGATAGTACCTCTGAAATTCTTCAATTTACCGTCCCCTGGCGCAAATATAGTAAAACAGGAGATGCTTTCTTTAGGTGGAGATGCCGTTGTTCACAGAAATGTTGTGAATTGTAAGGTCGAAAGATCTGACATTATACTCCTTGGTACAAGGAAGCATTACAGAATGCTTGTAGAAAAGCTGAAACAGATGAACTACTTCGAACTCGATACTCTGAGAAAGGAACTGAAAAGATTCCTCAGCGATGATGGAAAAAGATCCATCCTTTTGAAAAATGGAAAGACTTTGTCTTTTGACAGAACATTCATCATGGGGATAATAAACGTAACTCCTGATTCGTTTTACAAAGAATCGAGAAGGATGAGAGTAGACGAAATTTTAAAAACGGCAGAAAGGATGCTGAAAGATGGGGCTGACATTCTAGATGTTGGAGGAATGTCCACGCGTCCGGGATCAGATCCTGTGGAAGTTGAAGAAGAGTTGAAACGAGTTGTACCGGCTATAAAGGCTCTCAAGGAAAACTTTCCAGATTCTCTCATCTCCGTGGATACTTACAGATGGAGAGTGGCCAAGGAGGCTATCGATGCTGGAGCAGATATCGTCAACGATATAAGCGCTATGAGGTTCGATGAGAACATGAGTAGACTCGTGGCAGATACTGGTGTTCCAGTTGTTTTAATGCACATAAAGGGAACACCAAAAACCATGCAGGAAAATCCTCATTACGAAGATGTTGTTAGGGAAATATCGGAATATTTTGAAGAGAGAATAAATTACGCATTGTCCCAAGGGATATCCGAAAAAAGAATCATCCTAGATCCTGGTATAGGCTTTGGAAAAAGATTGGAAGACAATCTGGAGATACTCAGAAGAATCGAAGAATTCAAATCCTTTGGATTCCCAATTCTCATAGGGGCATCTAGAAAATCTTTCATAGGTCACATTCTAGATGATGTACCACCTGAAGATAGGCTCGAGGGAACCCTCGCAGTCACTGCCTGGTGTTGTATGAAAGGAGTCGATATAATCAGGGTGCACGATGTGAAAGAGAACAAGAGGGTTTTGAGAGTGGTAGAAAAACTAAAAAATCCTTAGATCCATCCTGAACATAGACATAGTATCTTCAAGAGGATCAGAGCTATGAGATTTTGAGGGTGAGTATGAACGATTACCCTTTTACCCGTCTTCCATTCCAGAGATTTTGCTTGCACCATGAGGTACGTTGGAAACTCACTCATCACTTCTTCGGATCCTGCCAGAATCTCATAACAGCAAGCCAATAAGCGACTCTTTGAACTTCTTCTATTTCTGTCATCTCTTCTTCTACAGCATCCCCATGACATCATCTCCCTTACAAAGTGTCATCATTGCCTCTTTATCGTTACCACCTTACTGTTCAAAATTTTTTAAATGTACATCATGATTAAGATTCAAGAGTTCGTGATAAATTAAAAAACATGAAAGAATACAAGAAATTCGCTTTAATCGAGTTTCTCATCTACTCAATAGTTTCCTCTTACGCTCTTCTGAGTCAGTATTTCGCGGAAGTGGGCTTTTCTTCCTCGCAGATAGGAATTTTGATGTCTTTGATGCCGATCAATTCTCTGATCACAAATCCATTGTACTTCAGGATAGCTGAGAAGAAAGGGAAGGTCTTCATATTGAGGGTGCTGATACTCCCCACCATCTTTTTCCTCTGGCTTGTATTCCTCTCAAAGGGTTTCCTTCACAAGTTAATATTCATGGCGTTTCTAACCTTCTTCTTACCCGGAATAATTCCGATGGCAGAATCCCTTGCTATAGAGAAGATACCTTCGTACGGCAAGGTCAGATTGTGGGGAACAGTTGGATTTCTGGTATCTGCCTTTTCTTTGGGAATCCTTGTGAGGTTTTCCTTCGTATTCATATTCCTGTGGATGACATCTATTCTGGCCTTGATTTTTGTGACCTTCAGAAATGTAAGAGATACCAGTGTTTCCATCGAAAGAAGAGAACGCACGAGGGTACCTGGTTCTTTCCTTTTGATCCTTCTTTTCGTCATTCTTGGAATAAGCTCCAATTATTTCAATTTTGTCTTCCTTCCGGTTCTTTTCAAACTCAGAAATTACGATGTTTCACTTGCCGGAGTGACTATCTCTCTCATGACGACAACAGAAATTCTCTTTCTCATTTTCTCAGAGAGAATTCTCAGGTTCATGGGAACAAGACTTCTCTTCAATTCGGGGTTGTTGGTTATAGGTTTAAGGCTTCTTCTTGTCCCGCTTCTAAAAAATCCGTTATCTGCCATGCTCATTCAGTTTCTGCATGGATGGACTTACATTGTCATATATTACGCCGTCATGCAGATGATACAGAGCGAACTACCCCTCAAAAGCAGAACGATAGCTCGTACACTTTTCTGGATGACACTTCAAGGGTTTGCACCGATAACGGGATCATCGCTCGGTGGATTTCTCTCTGAAGCCATCGGTATATCTCAGACATACTATCTTTTGGGAACAGCTACTCTTACCTCAGCTTTCGTATTCTTTCTCTTGCAGAGAAAGCTTTGAAAGAGATCTTCTAGGTGAGTACATGCTACCCGATGATTATGAAAACCTTGTGAAACTTCGAGAGAAATTTTAACGAGTCGATGATTTTAAAATCTTAAAGATTTTGTGGTATTATTATTTTGGTGTTTTAATAATAGGAATAATATTTCGCTATATGAAATCAACAATGAGGAGGTATCGATATGAAAGTGGTGGAAAAGTTCGGTAGGATCTTGCTTCCTCTCATAACACCTTTTAAGGAGGATTCCTCAGTCGATTACGAAACAGCTAGAAAAGCAGCGAAATTCGTTGTTGAAAAGGGGTATTGTGACTCTTTGATAATATCCGGAACGACGGGAGAATTCCATTCCTTAACCTTCGAAGAAAGGGTTAAATTGTTTGAAGAGATAAAGGATGAGATAGGAGATAGTGTGCCTCTCATCGCAGGAACTGGAACGATATCTACAAAGGAAACGGTGGAACTCACCAAAGAAGCTGAAAGAATCGGGTATGATGCTGCTATGGTCGTGGTACCCTACTACTGTCATCCAACCCAGGAGGGAATCTACCAGCACTTCAAAGAAGTTGCTAAAAACACGTCTCTTCCAGTAATGATCTACAACATACCTCTCTTTGTGAATGAAAATATCTCACCGGGCACTGTTGCAAAGCTTTCAGAAATAGAGAACATAGTGGCGGTGAAGGAAGAAGCCGGTATAAATCCGTTGCAGACGATGGAATTCATCAAAAAGACCGATGGGAAAATAACGGTTTACTCTGGCGATGATTTGATGGTTCTTCAGGTTATGACTCAAGGAGGCGTTGGCGTTGTCAGTGGAGGAGCTCACATCGCCGGTGATATCGAAAAAGAGATGATAAACGCTTTCCTTGAAGGGAACAACGATCTAGCTGTTGAAAAATTCCATACTCTGTACGATCTCTTCACAGCCTTTCATGGAGTTAACAGAAATAGGGTGAATCCAACTCCCCTTGTCAAAGCGGCATTTGAGATGATCTCAGGGCTTCCCACATCAAACGTGAGACCTCCTTTAACACCAGCAAACGATGTCGAAAAGGATTTACTCAAGCAAGTCTTGAAGAAGATAGGAAAATTGAGCTGAGGAGGACGTTTCGTTGAAAGCTAAAAGAATAAAATTGGTATCTGAAGGTCTCCTCTTGGAGACTTTTATACTTTAAAGATATCAAAGATTATATCACTTCGTCAGATTGGAAAGAGGGAACCAGATTAGATCGGAGATAATACTAAATTCACTGTTTGCTATTACAAGGCCATTTTCTCCGTCAGCTATGTACACACCGTCTTCATCAGCCCAAACACCATAGGATACACCTTGAGTGTCTATCGATGTTATCTTTTGAGGAGTTTGTGGATTCGATATGTCGAATACATGCACTCCTGAGTATTCTGCAGAGATGTAGAGGTAATTCCCATGAATCATCAAACTGTGTGTGGAGCCCACAACAGGTATTTTTTTGACTTCCCGAGGGTTCCCTGGATCGTTGATATCGATTACTACCAGTCCATTCCGGCCGCATGATGCGAAAGCGTAATCCTCCAGCACGGCAACATCTCTTATCGTTGAAAGGTTGTCAGAACTCAAAGAACC
>QNAV01000113.1:0-4800 GCA_003641585.1 Thermotoga sp.
AGATCTCAGTCTTAAAAACATCAAATCGGTCAGTGTGTCCGGTAGCATAGAAATAGATAAGATTTCTTCAAGGGAAGCCTTTTTTAGAACACTGAGTGGTGATATAAGGATAAATTCCTCCGAGATAGATAAAATTGTCCTGTCTTCTGTCAGTGGAGATGTTAAAATAAGGCATTCTTTTGGTAAAGAATGGGATATAACCACAACCAGTGGAGATATAGAACTAATTTTTCCTGGATATCCCAACGCGCGGATTCTACCCAGAACGATGAGAGGAGATATAGTAACGAGCCTTCCTTACATACTTGAGGGAAAAGAATACGTGTTTGGTGAAGGGAAATTAAGGATATCCGTCAAAAGTGCCTCCGGTGACCTTTCATTAAGAAGTGAAACGAGTGAGAATGAGTATGTGAAAAAGATATTGAAGATGCTCTATGAAGGAAAGATATCAAAGGAGGAGGCAGAACGTTTGATAAAAGAATTGGGGTTTTAAAAGGAGGGATCGTTGAGTGAAGATATTTGGCATCTTCTTAATATTTCTAGGGGCTGTTATTGTGCTGTCGCTTCTTGGGATACTCGAAATGAGTGTTGGTAGGTTCTTTGCATGGGTTTTCGCCATAGTTTTCGCATATACCGGTCTGTCTGCCCTTTTCAAAAGGGGTTTCCCATATGGATTGGTTTCCTTAGTTCTTTCAGTGATTCTGGTGACAGTGGGACTTGGTTACTATTCCCTTGGATTCTGGGAAACAATTGCCATAATCGTAGGAGTAGGTCTCATAGAGCTCGGATTGTTCGCTCTAGGTTTTGGAAGGAGACCTTGGGTTAGATGGATCGCAGGTGGTCCTTTTTTCGGAGGAGGTGCTAGAAAAACTATCGAAGAGAGCCCAGATGGTATTAAGAGACTTAATGTTACTGTGGAAGGGGAAAATGTTATTTTAAGGGTAAAGAGTTGTGCCAATAAACTCTATAGAGTGGTCTACACAGGAAATCCCCATGTTTACTTCGACAGACAGGAAGATACAGGGAACCTAGTTATGAAATTAGAAGGTATCCCCTTCATATCCAAAAGTGAAGTGGATTTATCGTTGAATGAGAGTGTGGAGATCTCCTTCGATGTTTCTATGGACGTTTCGAGTATTAAAATGGATCTCGAAAAGCTCAAAATATCCTCGTTGTTTTTGGAAGGAGATGTTACTGATTTGAAGATAAGGCTTCCGAGGTACAATTCAACAGTCGTTATAGGATCGGATGTCTCGAATATAGAACTAGAGATACCAAACGATGTTGGGGTCAGAGCGGTCGTGACAGATTCTGTTGGTTGGAAAGAAATGAAAGGATTTGAAAACAGGGAAGGAGTGTATTATACGAAGAACTGGGATACGGCTAATTTTAAAGTGGATTTGAAGATAGAAAGCGACGTTAGCAGGATAAAAATCAGGATTAAATGACGCGATTTTGACAAAAATTCTCAAAATCTGGAATTTCACAATTTCACATGGTAGGTTTCTCATGTTAGGTGGTAGATAAGTGGTAGATAACTGGTAAATTTCTTTTCAACAAGTAGGATTTTTTTATTCGCAGATACTATATATAGTGCAAAAACTTTTTTAGATTAAACAAAAACTACCATTTTCATGTTTTATGAGACTAAATGCAGCATCATTACGGTATTTTCAAGTGGTAAGTTTTTCTCAACCTTTTTCTAGAGGTGTTTTGACATAATAAAAACTTATTTATATTTAGAAAACATTTTTCCTCAAATCCTTTCGTAAAGGTGGAAATGAAAAATTTAATTTCTGAAATGCCCTATGGAAGTATGTTTCGGGAGTTATCTACCACAAGTTACCAAAAACCTACCACCCGGGTGGTAAGTTTTGTAACATTTGAAAGACAGATTCCATGGGGATTTCGGAGTTTATGTTACAAAACTTACCACTTCAGAGAGGGTATATAATACTACTACTATAATTAATTATTTAGGAAGAAGGTGAATTGTCATGGAATGGAAAATAGATCTTGGGATCCTCGAAAAAAAGAGGAGGATATTTCTTGAAGGGATCTTCGAACTGGAATATCTGGATTTGGAAATTGGAAGATGCAGAATTTTAGAACCCGTAAAGGTTAAAATGGTTGTCGCCAAAACGAAAGAAGGATTCACGGTCGGTGGCTTTGTAAAAACAGCTTTGGAGCATCCATGTACACGATGCTTGAAGCCAGTAAGATTGGAAATAAACGGTGTTGTGGAAGCGCTTTATTTACCCAAAAGCCTTGCTAGTTTCAAAAGAGAGGAAAGGCTTGAAACACTGAAAAATGTGATTTATTACACCGGAAACATTGTAGATTTGAGCGAGAGAATTATAGAAGCTATAGTTGTGGAAATACCCCAGAAAGTTCTCTGTAAACCAGATTGCAAAGGGCTTTGTCCTTACTGCGGTGTAGATTTGAACGAACATCCTGATCATGTTTGTGATAAAATTTCCCAGGAATCGGATATCGATCCAAGATTTTCTGTCCTTATGAATTTGAAAAAGAACGAGGAGGGATGAAAGTGGCTGTACCTAAGCAAAAAAGATCCAGATCGAGGACACATCACAAAAGAGCGAAAATATACAGAGCAGCTGAAGTTCCACTGGAAATATGCCCGAACTGTGGATCTCCCAAGCTACCTCATAGGGTATGCCTTCATTGCGGTTACTACAAAGGAAAACAGGTGCTTGAGATAGCGGAGTGATATGAGTGAAGATAGCCCTGGATATAATGGGAGGTGATAGAGCGCCCGGTGAAATACTGAAGGGCGCTCTTTTTGCCAGTGAACATATAGAAAAAATTGTTCTTGTGGGACCGAAAAAATTCTTGAATGAGGAATTGAAGGGAAAATTTGAAGTGGTCGATTCTTCGGATTTCATACCGATGGATGCCTCCCCTATGGATGTACTGAGAAGAAAAGATTCCTCCATGCACATAGGTTTAAAGCTTTTGAGGGAAGGAAAAGTTGATGCATTCGTCAGCGCAGGAGCCACGGGCCCTCTCTTCTTGGGAGCCACAACCATCGTTGGAAGGGTGAAGAATATCGAAAGACCTTCTCTTGCCATACCTATCCCTTCCCTTAAAGGGTTCACTATTTTGATAGACGGTGGAGCGAATCTGCGAATAAGGCCGAAGCATTATCTGGAATTTGCCATCATGGGAATAGCATACGCCAGAATCCTAGGGAAAGAGGATCCCAAGGTAGGGCTTTTAAATATTGGGGAGGAAGAAACGAAAGGGAACGAAGAGATAAGGGAAGCTTATAAATTGCTGAAAGAAAAGTTGAAAGACAAATTCGTTGGGAACGTTGAAGGAAGGGATATAAACGCGGGAACGGTGGATGTAGTTGTAACAGATGGCTTTTCAGGAAACGTTGCTTTGAAAACGATGGAAGGAATGGCGAAATTGATCTCGGATATTATAAAGGAATCTATAAAGAGAAAGGGAGTTTTTGTTCACATCGGTGCTATATTCTTAAAAGGTGTTTTCAAAGATCTGAAAAAGCTTTTAGATCCAAGAGCCTACGGTGGCGCTTTCATACTTGGCGTTAACGGAGTCGTGGTAAAAGCCCATGGTTCGTCAGATGCCTTGGCCATAAGGAACGCTCTGAAGGTTGCTAGAGATGGTGTTGAGATGAAACTCGTTGAGAGAATTGAAAGGGGAATGGAAAATGTGTGGAATAGTGGGAATGGTGGGTGATTTTGAGGTAGGGGAGTTAATACAAAACCTAAAAAAACTGGAATACAGGGGATACGATTCTGCTGGTGTTGCTTATCTTCTAAACAACAACTTGATGGTTCATAAGGTGAGCGGTAAGGTAGACCAACTGAGAGAGTCGATGAGAGGCGAACTGGCGAAAAAAATCTCTGAGGGAATAGCTCACACCAGATGGGCTACACACGGAGAACCGAACGATATAAACGCACATCCCCATACAGACTGCGAGAAGAAAATAGCTGTCGTTCACAACGGGATAATAGAGAATTATAAGGAGTTGAAAGAAGAGCTTCTAAAGAAAGGTCATAGGTTCGTTTCTGAAACGGATACAGAGGTCATAGCCCATCTCATAGAGGATGAATTTCATGGTGACCTTTTAGAAGCTGTCAGAAGAGCTGTTTTGAGGCTCAGGGGAGCTTATGCCATAGCTGTCATACATAAGGAAATACCGAAAGTAATTGTCGCAGCAAGGAAGGGTAGTCCCTTGGTTATTGGAAAAGGTAAAGGTTTGAGTCTTCTGGCCTCAGACGTCACACCTCTTTTGAGGTATACAAGAAATGTTGTGTTTTTAGAAGATGGAGATGTGGCTCTTCTAAGACCAGAAGATGTGGAGATATACTACATTGACGGTACGAGACCTTTGAGGAACTTCGTGAGAATCTCGTGGAGTGAGAAGGATGCTGAAAAGAGTGGTTACAAGCATTTCATGTACAAGGAAATAATGGAAGAGCCCCAGGCAATAGTCTCGGCTCTGGCGGGAAGAATAAAGAAAGGGAAAGTCTTCTTAGAAGAATTGAAAGATCTGAATATAGAGGACATATATAGGGTAGACCTTGTATCGTGTGGAACCAGCTTTTATGCTTCAATGATCTTTAAATATTTCTTGGAGAACCATTCCGATATGGTGGTTAATCTGGAAGTATCCTCCGAGTACAGGTATAAAAGGCCACACGTAAACGATCGAACGATCCTAATAGCTGTTTCTCAATCTGGAGAAACAGCCGATACACTGGAATCGGTGAGACTTGCCAAAAGATTTGGTGCCAGAGTCCTATC
>QNAV01000114.1:0-4776 GCA_003641585.1 Thermotoga sp.
CCAGCTCAAGAAGTGTTCTCCCAACAGTTATTCCCTCCAAAACTTCGATGTTTGATATTTCAAAATTCTCCGTTAGCCACAATATGTGCGTATCGAACACTCCATAGGTTATGGCGACAAAACCTTTATCTGTTTTGCAAAGGCCATATACGGGACCAAAATTTCCCAAATCGATAATATTCAGAAGATTACCCTCACTATCCAGAACCGCAATACTCGATGTATCTTCCCCATTTATCGCTCTCGATCCAAGCAAGTACAGTTTATCACCTATCCTCTTGATCTCAACGAATTTTTCCTCCCCTTCCACATCGAAAACACGTGTCCACCAGTTTCTGGTTGAGAACGAGAAGATCTCACTTTCCGTGGTTTCTCCATGTTCGTCCATTGCCACTACTTTCCATAGATAGGTGGTTCCGTACTTCAAATCCTCAATGGTTATGGATGTAGAGGAAGTTTTTCCAATGTAGAAAAGCTCATTCTCTCCAAAATACACATGATACATCAAATCATCACCATCTGGGTCCGAGCATTCCCACGATAGAGTCACTTTCGAAACATTCACATCGGTGGATTCATTCCCAGGGGAAAGGAGTTGAGGAACGTTCGGTGGCCTGTTTCTATCTAACACGATCACATGGAAGGTGCAGGTGGTATCATCAAACCCATCACTGACCTTCAAAATGATTTCATACACGCCGGCATCATCGAAATCCGTTGCGAAGGAATATCTATCGTTTTCCAAAACCCCGGAACCTTTCACAAGAGAGAACGAGAGATCATCGCCATCAAGATCTCTGGCATGATCTCTCAGATCCAAAACCAGTGTCTCCCCTTCAAATATCTCAACATCATCTATGGACAGCTCGGGAGGATTGTTCCTCGTTTTGAAAGACCATAGAGGACCCTCCACACAAAATTCGGAATCCCTGGCTACAACTTTCCAAGTGTAGCTGGTATGACCTTTCAAATCGATTGGAACCATCTTGGATGTGGTCGTCACCGATTTTTTAAATCCTCCCAAGTCACTTTCTATAACTACATCGAAAGTTAGTTCATCCCCATCTGGATCTTCCGCATCCCATTTTAACGTGATACTAGATGGAACATCCTTTGCACCATCTTCAGGATAGGGGTTTTCAGGAACTTCTGGAGGTCTGTTAACATCCTCAACCATCACTTTGAAACTACCCGTTATCTCATCGAATCCATCTGAAACTTCCAAGGTGACTTCGTGAACTCCTGCATCTTGATAGTTCGGTATGAAAATGTAAAGATCGTTGATCAATGTTCCTGGCCCCGTCAACAGATCGAAGGTTAAAGGATCGTTATCTTCATCCTCGGTGAATTCTGTGAGATCCATCAGTAACCTTTCTCCTTCTTTCACCGACTGATCCTTTAAGAAAAGTTTCGGCGGATGATTGATGGTGGTGAATGTCCAAGTAGAACCCCAGCTTACAGCTTCCCCGTCATACGCTTTCACTCTCCAGAAATACTTCGTATGTGGATCGAGCCTTTTTAAGTGAAGTTGATTTTCATGTGTTTGAAGCTCCCTCGTGTTTCCAGAACTCGTTAGGAAAATCGTGAAGATCATGTTATCTCCATCGTGATCCTTCGAGCACCATCTCAACGTTACATCCGTTTCAACGTCTTCAGCACCGTCAGGAGGAATGGGATCGTGAGGAGGTTCTGGAGGAGTGTTGTCAGGAACCGTAACTTCCACAGTATTAGACCAGGAAGATGGAAGAGTATGATTCAAAGCACGGATTCTATACGAGTAACTCTCTCCTCGTCTGATGTTTTCATCGGCATAATCGTTCATTTCAGTTACCGAAATACAATGGAAATCTTGAAAATCCTTTCTCTGAAGTTCAAAGCACGTTATTTCACCCTCACAATCCCACGAGAGATGGATTCTGTCTTTAGAAACATCAGCAACTTTCAGTACAGGTTTTGAAGGTCTTTCCAAAGGAATCACCTCGTAACTTTCGAAACCTATGAGACCTTCCTCGGTCTCAACCAGAATCTCGATTTCTGTTTCATCGTGGAATTCCATGAAGATCTCTGGACCCTCCCCCAGAAGTTTTCCTTCTGAAAACCATAGGATCTTCGAACCTTGTAGGATGAAGTTTCTTGGAGAAAGGTGGATACACGTTCTTTCAGCGCGTGGAACTATCAGGTTTTCCTCTAAATATCCGTATTGCGTTTCAACTTCAAACACGAGTTTCGATGAACTCCCCAAGGTATCAGCCTTATCCAGAATTCTTTCGATTTCAATGGATTCCTTTCTAAAGGGTGGTAACCTTTCACCCATCAGCATCCCGCAGAAAAGTCCCAATCCTTGGTGAGAGGATATTCTTTCGACGCGATACGCGTACCAAGGAACATTCAGTAAAAAGTTTGAAGGCTTCAAGAAAGTTCCCTTAGCTGTGGGATGATGAAAACTTCCCGATCGAGTCACATAAATGACGGGGTGCTTGTTTATTTTCATCACATCATTCCAAGAAATTTTGAACTTTTCTTCACCCTGAGACAAGATCACGTATGAAGGGTGACCTGATGCTTCTTCCAGAACGATACTGAAGAATGAAGGGTAAAATTTACCATCCTTTTCAAGAAACAACCAGAAATTCACGAAGATCTTTCCGTCCTCTCTAAAGGCTTCTTGGTAGATAACAGGGGAAGATTCGGGGAAGCTTTCAACAACGATTAAAGATTTCGATGAGCCGTACATAGCCAGATCTTCAACTTTTGGATTTGAAACACACCCATTTGAATGGTAAAAAACGCTGTTTTCAAGAACATCCGCAAGATCCAAAATTTTCAAACCACACTCCAGATGGATTACAGGAAGGAATTCCTCGAAAGATTTATTCACCTCGTCTCTTACAACCACCTCGTTTTCATCCACAATGATTTGTTCACCTTCGATATTGACCAGGAGTTTTGCATTGACCACCGTAGATTCCAATGGAAAGATAGTCACCTCCACCATTGTTCCATCCCTTGTCAGAGTTGCTTGTGAGGTATTGTTCAAGGCTATTTCACATTCTCCCAGATCCATCCCCTGTTCTTCATAAAAGATCTTCAATGAATTTTTCTTACCAACACCGGAAATTTCCATTTCTCTCCCTTTCACCCCAATTGTCTTGAAGATGTATATTTTTAACTCGTTATCGATAATCTCGTTTAAATCCTTCGCATCGATCGTTATGGAGATTCTATCCTTTGAAAAATACTTTTTTTCGGCTTGATAGATCTTCCCATTGTGTTCAAGAAGAGTCACAACATTCGTACTAACCCAGGGAACTTCTATAACGACTTTTCCTGAGAGAGAACCTTTTCTAAGGTCAAGTGTGATTTCCTTCCCTCCATAAAATGGCCCTCTGTTGATGTTTTTCCTGTAGTTGAGTATCTGAAAGGAGGTGGCCCCTTCGAAGGAGTCAGGAAACGTTTTTAAAATCACTCCATCCTCGAAAATCACGATATGGGAATGTTCCGATGACAGAGGGGGCTTCTCAAGATGGTTAGGAGAACAACCCAGCATCACTAGAGTTATCAACAACACGATGAGTTTTTTCACACCAGATACCTCCTTTGGCGTTTTTAGTTTCGAAAATATGTAGGAATATCATTTTGGATTAGAAGAGTGAAATAAGATGAGAAAATCGGCGAAAAGATTTTACCATAGGTTTGTTACTTTCAAGAAAAATCTTTTTGGAGGGGTATGAAAACTAAGAACGATCTGTATCCTCTCAAATCCTGGAAAATTATGATTCTTCCATTCATTGAAAAGATGGTAGAGTTCTTCCACCTTTCCAAATACTCTCCAGATTCTTCCCTCAAGAACAGCGAATCCCTCTTCCCCAACGTAGTGGTACTTTCCCCTGTCCCTTGTGAGCCTACCTGTCAAAAGTTCCAGAAGCTCAAGAAACGAGGTTTCCTTGAAAAAAGGTATCTCTAAGGTACCTGTCTCTTCAAGCCCTTCCAATCTCGAGAGTTTTTCCCTGTTCCTTTCCCAAAGGTTTCCAAGCCTTCCTCCCGCCATTATGAACCTTGTTTCCGTTTTGTAGACTCCTAAGAGTTCCCCTTCTCTTTTCACGAAGACAAAAGCAGGTTGCCTACCTGTGACATGAACATTCAGAGGGGCCACAATCCTTCCTCCATTCACCAGCTGTTTGAACCATGATCTTGGTATTTCATCGATACCAACTGTGCACAGAATAGCATCGTAGGGAGCTTTATCTGAGAATCCATAATATCCATCTCCACACACGATGAGGACGTTCTTGTATCCCAAGTTTTCTATGTTTCTCTTTCCGATTTCGCAGACCTTCTCTTCGTATTCAATACTGACAACGTAACCTTCTTCTCCAACGAGCTTGCCCATAACTGAAGCATTGTAACCGGTCCCCCCGCCTATTTCCAGAACTCTGGAGCCTCTCTTAATACCAGCCCAATCCATGAAACTCGCCATAAGAGAGGGTTGGCTCGATGTCGAATAGGTTTTTCCATCGTCGTAAGTTACAATAACGGAATCGGAGTACACTATGGACTCTGGATAAGATCTCTCGGTGAATCTTTCCCTCGGTACAGATGTGAAAGCTTCCACGATATCTTCTCTGAAACCATAGAATTCCAGGATTCTCCTCAATCTTTCCCTCATATTTTCCCCTATGCTATCATAACATTTTAGGAGGGGATGATTTTGAAAAAAGCTGTGATAATTACCATAGGGAGCGAGCTGCTAAAAGGAATTATTTTGGATAGAAACTC
>QNAV01000115.1:0-4758 GCA_003641585.1 Thermotoga sp.
AAACAACGCAGCACACCTTGGAGGGTTTCTAACAGGTATGCTGTTTGGATACCTCTCAACTGCAAGTCCTTACCTCCGGAGAAAGGTTAAAATCGCATGGATCACTGTTGCCACAGTTCTGGTTGGTATCATCATAGTTTCTTTTGTTTTCCTGGCAATTAGAGCTCCTGAGATCGATGCACTCCTGAGAGAACTCAGAGGTTTTTGAGCATTTCAATGAGTTTTTGAACGTTATGGAAATTGGGGATCTTTCCTATCCCTTTTCCTCCAAGCCTTTTCGCTATAGAGAAGACCTTCGATGTCAACTCTTTTATAGAATAAACCCACGTTCCCCAATCCATCTTCCCGACGACTATCTCACAGTCGAGTGAATACATGAACGTGTCAACGAAGAAAAAGAAATGATCATCTTCTGAAAATCTTAGGAGACAAATTCTCCTTTCTTTATCCAGTATTTCCAGTCTCTTCAAATCCTCGATGAATTTTCTAAGATTCTTTATCTTTCCCTTCAAAACGATTCTGTACACATCTTCCATTCTCCTTCCATTCAAAAAGTAAGAGAGATACTCCAATTCTTCACTTCTTGCCGTTCTGAGAAATGCCGTATCAATGGTCAGAGCCACCGCAAAAGAAAAGAGAACATCTTCTGGAAGAGACACACCACATTCCTTGGAGATGTCATAGAGATTCATGGAAAGGGAAGCTCGCGGTTTTTTGATGACTCTTTCGGCTTCGAGCAGCAACTCCTCTTCAACTGAATCGTGATGATCGATTATTATAAACCTTTCAGGTCTAAAAGGCAGAGCAGAGGATCTGTTGGTATCGTAGATTATCACCAATTTGTGATTCCATGAGAAATTTTCCCTGAACTTCAGGAACTCAATGAGGTTCCTGGTTGGAAGGTCTGGATTATCGATCAGGGAGTAACCTCCAAAAACCTTAACTCCCCACAGAACCCCTGCGAATGAGTCAGGGTCTGCTTTTCTGTGAGTCATGTGAAGAAGGGGTTTCAAGATTCTTCCTCCATTTCAGCAAGGAATGCCAAGATCTCTGCGATAGCAAGATAGAGCTTTTCCGGTATCTCTTCCAATATCTCGAGTCTGTAAAGATCGCTAACGATCTCAGGAGAACTAACTACAGGCACCCCGTTTTTTTCTGCGATTTCCATGATCCTCTCAGCTATTTTCCCTTTTCCCTTGGCTACAACGAAGGGAGCACTCGCAATGGAAGGATCGTATTTCAAAGCCACAGCGATTTTAGGCGTAGACCCCACTTTCAAAACCTCCTCTTGTTACGAAGACCTCTTTGAAAAGCTTTAAGAATCGCCCTCTCAAGTTTTCAAGGTGCCTATCCTCGAGATCTCCTTCCAGTTTGAGGGTGATCCGATTATCGCTCAAAAAACCCTTGAAGTCCACTCTCTTTCCACTTTGAAAAATCGCCTCTGCTTGAAATTCAACTCCTTCTCTTTTTTCAAAGAATATTCTGAGTATGAACCCTTTTCCTCTGTAAACCCTGAATCCGTATGGATGCGAGAGCGTGTTGAACCAGTCTCCAAAGCTTTCTCTTTCCGGAAGTTTTGTTTGCTCTCTATTCAGTGCATCCGCTACCACCTTCGAGGTTACAACCTTCCTTCTTGGAAAGCTCTCCCCTTTTCTATAGTAATCCTTCAAAACCCTGTTAAACCAGTTCGGGAGTTTTCCAATTTTTTTCGAAATCTGATCGATAGCTCTGGAGACGATTTCAAGCTTTTCTCCCTTGATTCTAGTCACTTTCCACGCTTCAACTATGATCCAAAGGGGAGGGGTTACCCCTTCAGATACCAGTATCTCCTCTCCCTTAAAAGGAGACTCCCCCCTCTTTGTAAGTCTTATGTACCATCCTCGCTGAGGTATATCTCCGGTCATTTTTAAAACTCGTTCCATATTATTCGTCCTCACCTTTATCCAGTCTTTGTAAACCTCCAGAACCCATCCTCCTATCATCTATATCGTCTCCCAATTCAGGAGTTTTGATCCCACCCCTCACAGATTATCCTAGCAGCTTCCTTTTTCCATGTAAACCATCAAGAAAAAATGGATTTTTCGATCTATCACATAAAAAGATATAATGATAGTGTTTCCAGGTGTTTCATCTTCACAGGTTAGATACCAATACCCTTCGGGAGGAGGTGTTCCTATGAAAAAGGCAATTCTACTATTCCTTCTCACCGTGTTCAGCGCAGCACTCATTGCCGAAACCGTGACGCTGGAATACTGGATGTGGGACCCTTCAATCAAAGATAAGGTGGAAAAAGCCATCGCAAAATTTGAAGAGACGCATCCCAACATAAAAGTCAACCTCACGGTCATGGAACCGAAGAATTACTGGCCCAAGATGAGAACACTGGCTTTCACGAAGAAACTACCTGATGTTTTCAACATGAGCTCAGGCTATCTGGAAGAATGGGCGAAGAACAAATTCCTGCTGGATCTGACAGATTACGTTGAAAACGATCTAGACAAAGACAAGTTCTTCTTCAACCTTTTTGAAGCAGGAAAGAGAATATCAGGGACTGATAGGTACTACGCTATACCATTTGCCCTTGTCGTCACGGTCCTTTATTACAACAAAGATGCGTTCGATGAAGCGGGAATACCGTATCCTGACGAAAACTGGACTTGGGATGATTTTCTGGACGCTGCAAAGCGCCTCACAAAGGATAAAGATGGAGATGGAGAGATCGATCAGTGGGGATTCTGGTTCTATGGAAGATACGCTCACGTTGAATCCTGGATATACGCAAACGGTGGGAGGCTGATAAACAGAGAAAACATGAGATTCGAACCCGATGAGAACGCCTTGGAAGCTCTGAAATTCCTTGTGAGCCTTGTCAAAGAACACAAGGTTGCACCGATGCCAAAGGAGATGAAAGGGATAAGACAGCAGGATGTCTTCCCAAGAGGGCTTGCAGCGATGTGGGTAGATGGTTCCTGGAACATAGAGAACAACAGGAGGATAATAGGAGACAAGTTCAGATGGGGTATAGCACCTGTTCCAGTGGGGCCTCATGGCAGCAAGGATGTGGCGTATGGCTGGCCAGATTTTGTGGCGATATCGGCAACGACAAAGCATCCGAAAGAAGCATGGGAATTTGCAAGATTCATAGCAGGAGAAGGATTAACTCTTGATATGTACATGGCAGGAAAGATTCCCTCGTACAAAGCTTTGACCATGTCTGAGGAATTCGATGAGGTGGGGAAACAACCTGCCGAGAAAGGAAAAGTGCTGAGAGAACTTGCTTCCAGGAAACTTTTGAATTCCTTCACGATGGGATGGAGCGAGTGGAGAGGTTACGGTGCGGCAGAATCCATGGGATTGAATGGCTTGATAGATGCCGTTCTCAATGGCGAGATGACGTTCGATGAGATGTTGGATCAGGCCTACAAGAATGTGAACAGGGTTCTCAAGAGATACTACAAATGAAGACCCTCTGAAGAAGGGCAAAGGGGAGAAGCTCTCCCCTTTGTCTTTTAATGAGGTGATCGTATGAAAAAGGGATTTTCATGGTACAAGCCCTGGCATGGATGGATCTTTCTGATACCAACGCTGATAGGACTTTTCGTATTCAGAATTGGCCCCATAATCTTTGCGTTCTTCATGAGCTTTACAGACTGGAACATCATGTTACAGCCCACCTGGATAGGGCTTGACAACTACAAAGAACTCTTCACAGATCCAAATTTTTATCAGATACTTCTCAACACCTTCGAGTTTTCTTTGATTTATGTAACGGGAACGATGGTTTTTGGCTTGTTGCTCGCCGTTTTGGTGAACTCGAAAATAAGAGGAATAAAATTCTTCAGAACCGCGTATTTCACACCTGTTGTGACATCGGCGGTTGCTGTTGGGATAGTCTGGAGCTGGATCTTGAGCCCAAAGTACGGCCTTCTCAACGTGATTCTTGAGAAATGGTTTGGAATAACTCCACCATCCTGGCTCGGTGATGCGAAATGGGCGCTACCAACCGTTGCATTCGTTCAAACTTGGAAGATGATAGGATACTACATGATAATATACCTTGCGGGACTTCAAAACATCCCTTCCCATCTGTATGAAGCAGCAAGGATAGATGGTGCCAGTAAATTCCAGAGTTTCTGGAGAATAACGCTTCCTCTACTTTCTCCAACAACCTTCTTTGCGTTCACCATAGCCATAATCGACTCGTTCAGAAACTTCGAGATCATATACACCATGACCCAGGGAGGCCCTCAATACGCCTCCACAACACTTGTTTATTCAGTTTACGTTAACGCGTTCGTTTTCTACAGGATGGGATACGCATCCGCTGTGGCTTACGTTCTCCTTGGAGTCGTTGGACTCATAACCTGGATAAACTTCCTTTTGAAAAAATATTGGGTTCAAAGGATATACTGAGGTGATAGCATGAAACTCGTATCGAACATTCTTTTATACATACTGTTATCTGTTATTGCCGTGATAATGGTCTTCCCCTTTCTCTGGATGGTGATAAACTCCTTCAACTCTGAAGGGAACATATTTCGTATACCACCAACTCTTATACCAGACAAGCTTTTCAAGAAAGATATGTTCGAAAATTACGTGGTTGTTCTGAGAGATTACAACTTCCTAAGGTACGCTCTCAACAGCTTCATAGTGGCGACATCTGCGGCTTTGGGACAGATATTCACCTGTTCTTTAGCAGGTTTTGCATTCGCCAGAATGAACTTTCGGGGAAAGAATCTGATATTTTCCTTGCTT
>QNAV01000116.1:0-4681 GCA_003641585.1 Thermotoga sp.
GTTGATATAAGCAAGTACAAGCGCTTCGTGGAAATCGATGGAATGGAGATACCCGTCTTATCATTAGAATATGAATACCAGGCATACCTTAAACTTGGTAGAATGGAAAAAGCTGAAATTCTGAGAAAATTCCTGAATGGTCAGAAATAATCACAAGAAAATATGGATGGGAGGTAGGAACCATGGAATGTGTGAACAGAGAGAGGAACTTGAAAAGGTGCAATTGCTCCTATCCAGGGTGCCCTAGAAAAGGGATATGTTGCGAGTGCATAGCGTACCATAAATCACGCGGGGAACTTCCCGCCTGTTATTTCACGGAAGAGGAAGAGAAAACCTGGAACAGATCTATAGAGTTCTTTAAGTCCAACAGGTGATCATTCCCTCTTGAATATAACCTGTGGAAAGAGCATGGGGCCTTTTGGCCTCCATTTTATCGTTTTTCCAACGATGGAGGTGGGAGTAGGATTTATAGAAACTATCGTTGCACCTTCTGGGATCTTGAGACTAACCTCCGAGTCTCCCACTATGTTCAAGGTCAAACTTCCCATACTTGTATCTATCGCCCCATCTTTTTTCACGGCTATGTTTCTGAGAAAAGCCGTTTCTGATATCTCTAAAATTCCTGATCGTACCATGACTGTGGAATCAAACGATACAGGGATTATATCTCTTCCAACTTCCTCCCCAACTTTTTTAAAATACTCCTGGAAGGTTTCCTTGGAATTTTTTAGATAAGCTTCTCTGTAACTTTCTCGTTTTTTCGGGTCTTTGAAGAAAAGCCCCGCAACGGTTGTGAAGGTCGCGTTACCATCGTAGTCATACTCCATGTTGGTCCTGTAGTATACTATCTCAAAAGGCGCTTTTCTCGTGAATATGAAGAAGAGGTCCATCACAAGAAAAGCGATCATGACGAATATGATGAGGTAGAAGATGTTCTTTCCCATCCGATCACCTCAAGAGAATATGTTATCACACATTTTCTTTCATAACAACAGGAGGGATCACCCTTGAGAATTCTGAGTGGTATAAGACCGACTGGGAAACTCCATATAGGCCATCTCGTGGGGGCTTTGGATAACTGGGTAAAGCTTCAAAATGAAGGGAACGAAACATTCTATTTTGTTGCAGACTGGCATGCCCTTACAACACATTACGATGATGTATCACATTTGAAAGAATACACAAGGGATATCGTGAGAGTTCTGCTCGCTGTGGGGATCGATCCTGAAAGGTCCGTGGTTTTCGTTCAATCAGGTGTCAAGGAGCATGCAGAACTCACCCTTCTTTTTTCTATGATCGTCTCGGTATCGCGACTTGAAAGGGTCCCAACTTACAAGGAGATAAAGAAGGAATTGAACTACAAAGATCTTTCAAACGCTGGTTTTCTCATATATCCTGTACTTCAGGCTGCAGATATCTTGATGTACAGGGCAGAAGGGGTCCCAGTTGGAGAAGATCAGGTCTACCACATAGAACTTACAAGGGAGATAGCAAGAAGATTCAACAGGATGTACGATGAGGTTTTCCCTGAGCCGGAAGCTATCCTTTCGAAAACGCCGAAGCTCCCGGGAACAGACGGTAGAAAGATGAGCAAAAGCTATGGAAACGTTATAAACATCGAGATAGATGAGAAAGAGCTTGAGAGGATGATCCTCACCATGGTAACGGATCCTGCAAGGAAAAGGAGAACGGATCCTGGAAATCCGGAAAATTGTCCTGCCTGGGAGTACCACAAGGCTTTCGGTGTCACCGAAGAGCAGAGCCAATGGATCCGTGAGGGATGCACAAAAGCAAAGATAGGCTGTGTGGATTGTAAAAGACTTTTGCTTGAGAACATGAGAAAAAGGCTCGTTCCGATCTGGGAAAATCTGAGAAAGATAGATGAGGATCCAAGATACGTTGATGACGTTATAGCCGAAGGAAATGAAAAAGCAAGGAAAGTTGCGGAAGAAACTATGGAAAAGGTTCGAAAAGCCATGAACCTGATGTTCTGAAGGTGACCCTTATGGAACTCGTTTTCAAAATACCTCATTTTGAAGGTCCTCTGGATCTTCTTCTGTACCTCGTGAGGAAAAAGAGACTGGATGTAAGAGAGATTCCTATAGCTCAGCTTGCAGATGAATTCGTTGAATACATTGAGAAGATGGAGAAGATGGACATAAGGGTAACATCCGATTTCATAGAGATGGCCTCCACGTTGATGGAGTTGAAATCCAAATCACTTCTTCCGGGGTTGAGTAAGGAAGAGAGGGAAGAATTTGAGAGAAAGAAAGAAGAACTGATGAGAAGGGTTGAAGAGTACATGAAGGTCAAAGAGATATTGGAGACTTTGAGAAAAAAAGAAAGGCTTTTTGAAAGAACACCCGTTAGAATGACTCTCTCTTTTGTCAGAAGTTTCAAAAAGAGGGAAAGATTCCTGAAAATTTTAAAGAGCGTTCTGGATACTCTGGAAACGCAGGAAGCCGTTTATAGAATAAAAACAGAAGAAATCTCGGTTGAGGATATGATGGAGAGGATACTGGAGGAAATGGACGAAGAAGAGGAGATCTATGATGTTCTCGTTAGATCTAAAACAAAGTATGAGCTTCTTGTGAGATTTCTCGCTCTTCTTGAACTTCTAAAACTTGGAAAGATATACCTGGATGGTGAAAAGATCAGGAGGCTATCCTCATGAACCTGAAAGCTCTTGTGGAAGCCATCGTTTTTGCATCGAGGGGGATTACTCCAGAGAGGATTTCAAAGATAACGGGAAGGGATGTTGATGAGATAAAGAAAGCTCTGGAAGAGATAAAGAATGATTTTTCTTCTGAAGATCATGGTGTTGAACTTGCAGAAATAGATGGATATTTCAGGTTCTACACAAAACCTGCTTATTCCGACTACGTTTCCAAGATAACACGGAGAAGATTCGACAAGCTTTCGGATTCTCAACTTGAGGTCGTTGCTATACTTCTTGTAAATGGGCCTCTCACGAGAGCAGAACTTGATAGTTTCAGAGGAAGGGATAGTTCCGCCATTCTCTCTTCCCTTCATAAAATGGGTGTTGTGAGGAGGAAAAGAAAGGGTAGATCTTACCTTTATGAACTTTCAAAGAGCTTCAAAGAAGTCACGATGATAGAGGAGACCCTGAAAAGAGTCCTTGAAGATTCTCTCAAGGAGGAATCTGATAACCAGGATCCTTCTCAGACATGACTGGTCCTTGATAGGATCGATTTCTACCCATATCTTGAGACAATTTCACGATTCTGGAAATCGTTCAAACAGTGGTGAAAGGATGGTGATGGACTTGACATGGAAGGAGATACCGAGGAGTTTGAAGAGCTACATATTCCTCTCAGCGATCGGTGGTTTCTCCTTCCTTACATACATAGTATCACCTGCTCTTGGAAGTTTGCTCTCTTTTTCTCTGAAAGATGTTGGTTGGATCTTCAGCGTTTCCTATGCTTTTCAGGCTGTTCTCACTTACGCTCTTGGAAAGAATTTTGAGAGGAGATCTCCAAACATCGCTCTTTTCCTTTCAAAAATTTTCTTTGCTGTTGGGAACATTCTGTTTGCCATGACCACCAAGATCCTCACCTTCATCGTAGCTCAGCTTTTTGTGAGTTTCATGGATGTTTTCTATCCATCGGTTGTCATGTACGAGCGCGCTATATTCCTACCAAGGCACAGGGAAAAGCTCTATTGGTTTCTCTTCACTTTCAGCGATATGGTGAAGGCTGTTGGATATTCCTTATTCGTGTTTATCTTGGCTCCCAACCTTTCAGGTCTTTCTTTCTACAGAGTCGTTTTTCTGGTAATAGCGAGTGCCAACATCTTCTACGCTCTCTCATTTATATTCATACTGCCAAAAGTGAGAAGTGGCAGCGATTTTCATGAGGAACATATCCAAAAACTATCTGATAAGAGAACCTTCCTTCTTTTGATGCTTCATCAGTATCTTGCCTACACCTCCTTTGGCTTTGGAAGTTTCATGATAATAACTTATTACCTGATAGAGTACTTTAAACTCGGACCGAGCTCTCCTATCCTATTTGAGGTTATGTTTTCTGTGTCTGTCGTCATGTCACTTCTGTGGAGACCCCGGCTTAAAACATCTCCTGTATTCAACATGATATTCGGAAGTTTTCTGCTTTCATTTTCCTTTTTTGTGATGTGCGTTCCCAACGTTTATGTGTTCTTCTCAGCGCATTTCATCATGGGGATAGCTTTCGTTCTTTGGCTTCCCGGGAAAGAATCCGTTAAAATGGAGATAGCGCCAAAGGAGCTTGGAAGATGGGAGGGATTCTTTCAGGGGCTGAACATATTCACAAGGATCTTCACACCGGCCTTGTCTGCAATAGTAGCAACGAATTTGGGGTATTTCTATGTCTTTTTCATCTCAGGATCTCTGGTTCTGATCTCATCGCTTCTCCTGATACCAGTTTTCACAGTTTACAGAAAAAGCCATGGAAACAGCTGAATGGTATAATTGAAAGGCCAGGAGGATGATATCAATGGGAATAGCGAACTTGTTCAAAAAACTCGAAAAGCTACCTTCCGAGACGAAAGAGGTTTTTCTTGAATTTCTGAATCAGCTCGATGAGATGAATAAACGAATCAAAATAGGAGTGACCAAAGAGGAGTTCAAAGAACTCAAGGATGCCATTTTGGAGCTGACTGAAGCCCAGAAAGAGACTGAAAA
>QNAV01000117.1:0-4664 GCA_003641585.1 Thermotoga sp.
GAAAAGACTGAAACTATCGTGAACAGCATAGCCAAGGTTATTAATCTTCTCACAATATCACCTCGTTTGTTTCAGAATCTCCCTCGATTTCTTTATTATTTCAAGCAATTTTCCTCTGAGAAGTACTCTCTTTACTGGATTCAATCTATCGATGAAGAGTATGCCCTCTAGATGATCGTATTCGTGCTGGAAAACTCTTGCAGGGTATCCTTCCAGCGTTTCTTCATGCACGTTTCCAAGGGTATCGAAGTATCTCACTTTGACGCTTTTGCTCCTTTCAACGTATTCGAAGACGTCCGGTATGCTGAGACAGCCCTCTTCTCCTTCCAGCTTTTCCTCACTCATTTCCAATATCTCTGGATTGACAACGATTCTAGGCCTATCACCGGCATCCATAACGAAGAGCCTTATTGAGAAACCCACTTGAGGAGCCGCAAGTCCAACACCATCGTTAGCGTACATGGTTTGAAGCATATTGCTGGCGATTTTTTTCAAACCATCGTCGAACACCTCGATTTTCTTCGACTTTTTCCTAAGTATTGGATCTCCTAACAACCTTATTCTGTACACTTTCGAGCACCTCCTTAAGCTTTTCAAAAATTCTCCAATCAGTTAGAAAAGCCGATATCGGTGTTATTGAAATGTACCCCCTTTTCACCACAACGTAGTCTGATTCTTCATCGGGATCATCTTCTATCACATGTCCCAGCATCCAGTAATACGTATTTCCAAAAGGATCTTTTCTCGCCTCAAAATAGTCTTTATATCTTCGCTTACTCTGCCTTGTTATCCTCCAACCTTTTATCTCATCATAAGGTAACGCAGGAACGTTGACATTCAAGGCTGTAAATTCCGGTATAACACTGAGATCAAAATTTCTTATGAATTCCACCACGAATTTTGTTGCGGATTCGAAATTGGGTTCACTCCAACTAGCGGTTGATACAGCGATGGAAGGTATCCCGAGCATTGCCCCTTCAAGTGCACCTGACACAGTTCCCGAGTATATTAAATCTGTTCCGAGATTAGGTCCTCTGTTCACACCACTTAAGATAAGATCCACTCTCTTATCCATTATCACATCGTAGCCTAGTTTCACGCTATCTGCTGGTGTTCCTGTGGTTGCAAAAATTCTGTATCTCTTTCCCATATCTACTTCTTTTATCCATAAAGGAACGTGCAAGGTTATAGCATGTCCCATGCCGCTCCTTTCAGATTCAGGCGCTACGACGAAAACCTCGTTATCAACGGAAAGAGCATCTGCTAAGCATATGAGACCTTCTGCAGTTACACCATCATCGTTCGTTATCAGAATTCTCACGAATAACCACCTTCCCAGTACAAAACAAGATGTGAGCCAGATGCCCACGCCCAACCTTGAGGAGATTATACCACCGAACATTTCAGTGTTTTCTTATATCCTGAAAGACTTTTTCCATTGATTTTTGAAACCCAACGTAGCAGAATAAAATAGTTCAGGAAGTGATAATTTTGATGAAAGTATTCGCCGTTGAATACGAAGATCGCTCGCTTTCTGGAACTATCTTATGAGAGATATGATATGAAAACTGTGAGTGGTGGTAATGACGTTCGATAAGATTCAAGGATGCAGGACCAGAGATAATGATTCTGGATGCGATGATCCCGGGTATGGAGTAGAAGCTCTTACAAGAAGAGTCTTTCAGAGATTTGGAAGATTCTCCAAAGATGAAGAAGGACACGGTATAGACCTCTCGATAGTCAGAGAACTCGTTGAAAGGTTGAATACAGATGTAAAGTTAAAAAGTGATGTTGGAAAGGGTAATGAATTTGCTCTGATTTTTTAGAAGGGAGGAATAGTATGATACTTTTAATCGATGTTGGTAACACACACACCGTTTTTGGAACGACTGATGATGGAAAAACATTCAAAAAATGGAGGTTTTCGACTGGGAAGTACGAAACAGAAGACGAGTTATTCTCCCATATAATTCCGCTCATGGAAAAGGAGAAGATATCTCTGAAAGACATTAAAAACATTATTGTTTGTTCCGTTGTACCTTCATTGAATCACATAATACAGAGGTTCGCAGAAAAATACTTCGAAAAAAAACCTATCTGGGTTGAAGCTGAAGATGGCGTAATTAGATGGAACGTGAAAGCGCCTTGTGAAATAGGTGCCGATAGAGTCGCCAACGTTATAGGAGCATATCATGAACACGGAAGTAGTTGTTTAATACTGGACTTTGGAACGGCAATAACCATAGACCTGCTCATAGAAGGGACATATGAGGGAGGTGTCATCATGCCAGGGCTTCTCACGATGGTTCACGCTCTCTTCACAGGTACAGCCAAGCTTCCCCTCGTGGATTTGAAGCCACCAATCGAAACCGTTGGAAAGGACACAGAGAGTAATATACAGATAGGTGTTATAAAAGGATCAGCTCATGCTGTAAATGGCTTGATAGAAGATATAAAAAGGGAGTACGGGAAAAACATACCGGTAGTGGTAACAGGGGGACAATCGAAGTTTATTGCTAAGTACGTGATCCATGATGTCCATGATGGAGATCTAACCTTAAAAGGTATGTTCTGGTTCATGAAGATGAAGGGAGGAAGAAGAACTTGTCCAGAATCCTGTTAGTGAACCCTTGGATATATGATTTTGCTGCATACGATTTCTGGTTGAAACCTTTAGGGCTTCTCTACATTGGGAGAATTCTTCGAGAAATGGACCATGAGGTCTTTCTCATAGATCTTCTGAACAGGCACGATCCGGATCTCCCAAGGTTCGTCAGGGTTCCCAAAGACAAAAGGTATGGAACCGGGAAATTCCCCAGCGAGGTCGTTCGCAAACCTCCTCAACTGAGATCTATTCCAAGGAAGTATAAAAGATATGGTGCTCCTCCAGAGTATCTCGAATGGAAGTTGAAAGAAGTTGGAGAAGTGGATTTGGTCATGATAACCTCAATGATGACTTACTGGTATCCTGGTGTTTGGGATACCATCTCCTTCATAAAGGAAAGGACGAACGCACCGGTTGTATTGGGAGGAGTCTACGTCAACATTCTACCCGATCATGCCAGGAATAGTCCGGCGGATCTTATATACCCTTGGACAGAACCTCTACATCTTCCCAGTATTCTGGAAAAAGTGGGATTGAAAGCGAAGGAAGTTCCTCGAGATTGGTTTGAAAAGTACGATCCCATGTACGAACTCTATGATAGGGTAGGGTACCTCGTCTTCATAACCACCCTTGGATGCCCTTTCAGATGTACTTACTGTATGGTTCCAAAATTGTGGAAAAGATTCGTGAGGAGATCTCCAGAGAGAGTGGTGGAAGCAATCGAGAAATACGTTGATGTTTTCAAGGTGAGAGACGTGGCGTTCTTTGATGACGCGATTCTCGTAGACAGAGACAACTTCAAGAAGATCTTGAAGTTGATCATCAAGAAAGATATGAAAGTGAATTTTCATCTTCCAAATGGAATACATGCCAGGCTTTTAACAGATGAAATCGCATGTCTGATGAAAGAGGCAAACTTCAAGACAATAAAACTGGGGTATGAAACCTCTGGAAAGCTTCAGGAAGAAACCGGTGGAAAGGTGTTTGATGAAGATATAATACACGCTGCAAGAATTCTAAGAAAATACGGTTTTACTTCCAATGAGGTATCAGCCTACATAATGATCAACATGCCGGGTCAGAAGCTGGAAGACGTGTTGAAAGCAATTGAGATATGTGAAAATGAGGGAATTGGCTTTTCGCTGAATGAGTATACCCCCATACCAGGAACCGATGATTGGAAGAGGCTAGTAAACGATGGAATCATAAGTGATGATGTTGATCCTGTACTTTTGAACAACTCCATCCTTCCCTTCTGGTGGAAAGGTGGGATGAATGAGGAAGAGATAAGATTTCTCAAAGACGTGGTGAGAAAAAAGAAGGGGGAACACTCCCCCATCACTTAGCGTAAGCCACACTTCTCTTTTCCCTTATGACAACTACTTTGAGAACACCCGGATATTCCAGCTCCTCCTCAATTTTCTTTGCTATATCGTACGCCAGTTTATCTGCCATGGCGTCGTCTATCTTGTCTGGCTCGACTATCACCCTGACTTCTCTTCCTGCCTGAATAGCGTAAGCTTTCTCCACATATTTGAATTTCATCGCTATTTCTTCCAGTTTCATCAACCTTCTTATGTAATTTTCAAGAGTTTCTCTTCTTGCGCCAGGTCTCGCAGCCGAAAGAGCATCTGCCGCACCCACCAAAACCGCCTCTGGTGTCGTCGGTTCAACCTCTCCGTGATGGCTTAAAATCATGTTTATGATGTCTTCCTTCTCGCCATATCTTCTCGCAAGTTCAGCTCCTATAACTGTATGTGAACCCTCTACTTCATGATCCACAGCTTTTCCTATGTCGTGGAGCAGTGCTCCTCTCTTCACTTTTTCAACATCGAGATTGAGTTCGGATGCCATTAGAGCTGCAAGAAGAGCGACCTCTATGGAATGCTCCAGAACGTTCTGGCCATAGCTGGTTCTGAACCGTAGCTTTCCCAGAAGTTTTACGAGTTCAGGATGGAGTCCCATGACTCCCACTCTGAAGGTGGCTTCCTGTCCCGCTTCTTTTATGATCTTCTCAATCTCTTCTTTGGATTTTTCATATAGCTCTTCAATCCTGGCC
>QNAV01000118.1:0-4642 GCA_003641585.1 Thermotoga sp.
CACCACCTCTAATCCTCTCCGTCAAATCCTGCAATTTTTCTATATCGTTACTGATCTCGACTCTTGCTCTCTCAACCACGACGTCCATACCGTATACATCCTCAAAGTACGTGAAATTACCATTTTTTCTTATCAGAAGATGTCCTACTTCCCCTGAATAACCTATTTTCCCACGATACAAATGGTTGTCCATGATTATTCCCGCTCCAACCCCTTCACTTGTATGGATGTATATCAGGTTGCTCATATCCCTACCACCGCCATAGCGTTTTTCTCCAAGGGCGGCCATATCGGCATCGTTTTCTATCCAGGTGCTTATTCCATACCTATCGTGGAGTATTTGAACAAGTGGTACATTCTCAAAATTGGAGAATTTGGGGGGTTTTAGGACCATCCCTTTCACAGGATCTAAGGGACCGGGTATTCCAAGGCCGATCGTTTTCACTTCAAGAGATTCTTTCTTTGCTTTCTCAAGGAGATTATCAACAACATATGTGACATTCTTGAGGACTTCCTCCACGTCTCGTTTTTCATACACAGGGCTCATCTCATGGAACAACAGTTTTCCTTTCATATTTATGAGACATCCGATAACTTGATGCCTCAAAATACCCACACCTATCGCATGGAGGAATGAAGGGATTATCTCGAGAGGTATGGGTTTTCTACCCGCACCAGATATGTTCTTCCTCTTTTCTCTTTTTTCTCTTACAAAACCGAGCTCTATGAATGTTTTTACGATATTTCCAACGGTAGTTCTGGTCAGACCCGTTGCCTCAGATATCTCCGATCTCGAAACACTCTGATTCAGCAACAATTCCAGTACTTCAAATGCGTTTTTGTACTTTATGAACTCCTTTGCGAACGGCATTATGTTACGCTCCCATTTAATAAATTATTTTCATTTATTATTTCCTATGTAAATTTAACACACATTCAAATGATTGTCAATAGTTTAAAAAAAGATTTCTCAAAGCATCTCGTGTTACACCGACTCGATTGTAAATTTCCAAGATACGATTTAAAGCATTTGGGGAGTGTATCTTATTTTTACTTTATAGTAATATTACGGTAATGCAGACGTTTGACCAAAGTTTTTATAATAATTATGGATTTTACCTCATAAAGGAGGGATTTCTTATGAGAAAATTTGTCTTATTGTTACTTATTCTTCTCATAACAGTTTCATCAAGCGTTTTCCCCGTATTCCTGAAGGCTGTAACGATAGGGCCAGGCCCGGTCCCAATAACAAGGGCGAAAAATTTAGAGATCGCGGCAGAAAGACTGAGAGAGAAGGGTATCGATGTTGAAATCGATGTTACATTCTCCAGGGAAAAGTTCACAGAGTATAGAAAGGTTTTTGCCTTAAGGTACAAAACAGGACAAGTTGAAGATATTCACAGCGAAGACTCGGGAATAATACCAGAATATGCTGAGAATGGACAGATAATCCCTCTGGATGATCTGATCTCAAGAGACCTTCTGAAAGATTTCTACCCTGTGGCTCTTCAGTGTATGACATGGAAAGGAAAACTCTACGCGCTCCCTATTGAACTGGTCGTCTACAACATCTTCTACAGGAAAGACGTTCTCAGAAAGATGGGATACACGGATGAAGAGATAGAGAAGATGTTACCGGTGAATGCACACGGTGTGAGTTTATACGAGCTGATCGACCTTGCAAAACGTGCTAAAGAAATGGGATTGGTGGAATGGGGATTTCTTCACAGGCCGAGTCCAGGCGGATATTTCCATATGATAACAGCCATGTTTGGTGGTGAATTCGTGGATGAAAAAACAGGAAAACTCATAATAGATACGGACGCATTGCTCAAGAATTTCAAGTTCCATCGTTATCTGGTTGAAAACGGCCTTCTTCCAAAAGATATGACATCATGGTCTTGGAAGACGATACATAAGTATATTGTAGAAGGAAAAACTCTCTTCTGGATAGGAGGCCACACCGGACAATGGAGAGAGTGGCAAATGGTTCCTTATCACGAAACTCTTGGAAAGTTGAGTGAGGAATATCTATGGGAAAACATGGGTATAATGGCGTTCCCAGGACCAACCTCTTTCGTCGTAGCTCATGGCTACACAATAGTTTCGAAGACAAAGCACAAAGAGCTCGCTGCTAAAGTTCTTGAAGAAGCCGTTGCTCCTGATCTGTTGGCAAAACATTGTATCACAACTTTCAGAGGGCCTGCTAGAAAGAGCGTGCTGGGAGATCCCGAATTCCAAAAGGAGAAATACCTTGTACTCGTTTCCAAGATAATAGAGGTTGCTCGTCCATTCCCTTCACATCCAGAGTTCAGTAAATACAATTCTCTGATATACGATGCTATAAGTGGTATTGAAACGGGAAAATTAACACCAGAAGAGGCCTTGGAATTTGTTATAAAGAGAGCAAAAGCCGAGATCAAAGATGTTATAGTTAAATGAACCGGAAAAGGGGGGCTTCCCCCTTTTTCAGAAAACAGGGGGTATACAGATAGTGAAAAAGGTAATTCCTTATGTTTTTTTACTTCCTTTTTTGATCGTAGTGACGGTTTTTTATCTACTACCAGCTGTTTTCAACATATACATTTCCTTAACGGATATGGATAGTGCTTTAGAAGGCAAATTCATAGGACTTGAAAACTTCAGGATAATGTTCTCGATGGAAGCAGATCCTGTCATGCCACAGGTGGTGCTGAACACCGTTCTTTTCGTTGCATTCTCGTTGATTCTGACACTAGGCTTGGGTCTTCTCATCGCTCTTCTAACACACGATATGAAGGGATTCTGGAGGAATTTTTTCAGGGTGATCTGGTTCATTCCAAGAACCACTCCTCCTGTTGTTTGGGGATTTCTTTGGGTCTGGACTTTCGATCCTTCAAAGTATGGCTTGATGAATATGCTGATGAGATCTCTGGGATTGGGTACTAAAAGCTGGTTGTCGCAATATCCACTGCTGATAGTAATACTTGCCAACGGCATTCTAGGTGTACCATACGCCATGACTATACTCGGAGCTTCTCTTGAGACCATACCAACTTCGATAATAGAGGCGAGTCAAATAGATGGGGCAAATTGGTTCCAAACAACTTTCTACATAAAAATACCTCTTTTGAAATGGCCTCTGGCTTTTCTGACGATCTGGTACTCTCTTTCTTTTCTGACTTCTTTTCAGTACATATACATCATCACAAAAGGAGGCCCATTCTACGACTCAACAACTCTAGCTCTCTATGCCTACAAAAAAGCTTTCATGCATATGGATCTTGGATATGGAGCAGCCCTTTCAATCATTCTCATACTAATAAGCCTGGTGACTGTGATAGTGCTATGGAAAAAGTTTTATTTGGGTGCCTTATCCCGGGAGGGAGCATGAGTGTCTAAGGTTGGAAAATATGTGTCGATAGCTCTTTTACTTGTGATATCATTACCTCTTTTAATCATGTACGTGTGGCTGTTCATGAACAGCATAAGTGCTGGAACCCTTTATGGATTCCTGCCTAAAAGGGTGAGTATGGAGTCTTGGAATTTCCTCTGGAAGCCCATACCTTACGTTGGAAAATTTTCTTCAGTCTGGCCAGTCGTCATCAACACCTGTATCGTTGCGGGCGGGGTTAGTATTCTGAATGTCTTCATCTCATCTTCGGCTGGTTATGCTCTCTCAAAATTGAAGATAAAGGGTAAGGGAGTTATAATGCAATTCACAATGGTTTTGAAAGCGTTCCCAGTTCTAACTCTCATGATAGCCACATATTTTATACTCTTCAAACTCCGATTGTTGAACACGTTCTTTGCTCCAATACTATCAAGAACTGCCATGGAGGCTATCATGGGACTTTGGATCATGAAAGGATTCTTCGATGGTATACCAAAGGAGATAGAAGAAGCATCGATGCTGGATGGAGCGACGAGATTTCAGACATGGTGGAAAGTTATGCTTCCCCTTGTCATGCCCGGCATTGGTGCTGTTGCTATTCTCTCGTTTCTTGCTGGCTGGAGCGATTTCATCTTTGTTTATACTTATATATTCGATGAAAGAAAATGGACACTTTCCGTGCTACTTTATCAGATTCTAAGTACACCCGAGTCTCTTGATTACAGCTTCTTATCAGCTCTTTCTGTCTTTTACATGATACCAGCTTTGATCCTGTACGTATTGACTCAAAAGGTTTTCATGAAAGCAACTATAGGAGGGGCTTTAGGTGGCACATAGCATTAGAATAGGTGTGAATCTGCATCCTTCGTCTGTAACAAACTTTCCAGATGATATAGAGAAAATGTTATGTAAATTTCAAAAAGTGGGATTCGAGGCGGTTGAGCTTCCTCTCCACGCGCTTCAAATCGTTGCAGGTGGCAGGATTATGGAGAGAAGAGCAAACATGATCGCGAATATTTTGAAAAATTTCAATTTTGAGTACTCAATTCATCCACCGAATAGCCTGAATCTTATGGATATCCCGAATCTCGATATTCAGAAGGATGTTTTCAAATCTATGATCGATTTCGCAAACTTTATCGGCTCTTCGATCGTCGTTTATCACAGTGGCTTGATTTATCTGAATGATGAAAAGATGGATCACTCTTATGTGAGAAAAGCTATGGAAATCGAAGTGGATGAATTGAAAAAATTGGCGGATTATGCGGC
>QNAV01000119.1:0-4597 GCA_003641585.1 Thermotoga sp.
ACACCACCTATAACGGTGATATGGAACGCAAGATGGCCTACAAGTGAGAAGGAATATCAAAATATGGGACTGATGTCCACAGAAAAAGGATTCTTCATAGGCTTCATCACAGATCCAACAGAGAGGAAGATATACGTGTACGTCTACGGAGAAGAGGGTAAAAGCGAAGTGAAAGAAGTTACCAATCTGGACTACGATGGGTATGTGGATGGTACATTCAAGATAGTGTGGAACAGCGATGGTTCCGCTGTATTCTACGTGAACGATGAAAAAGTCTATGAAAGCACGCTCAGGATAAAGATACCCATGAACATATATCTGGACACGTACGAGCATCCAGGATTTCTGAAATGGATAGGATACAAAAAGGAAGGAGTAGCCGTTCTTCCAAAGCCTCGTCCGGTCAAGAAGACTGTAACTTACAATTGGAAATGGAGTTCTCCAGAGCCAAACAACTGGTACAGGATCGAGGGGAATAAGATAACGATCTATGCGGTCCCTGGATCCGATATCTGGAACTGCGAGAGAAGAAAAGCTCCAATGCTTGTGGTTGATATCCCGGATAAAGACAGATGGGAAGTGAGCGTTCATTTTGAGATGCCAAAGAGGGTCCTCAATACTCACGTCGGTTTGGTTCTTTGGAATGGAAAAGAATCGGGAAAGGTTTACGCTGTTTACTTTGGGCCAAAGGATCAGAACAATATAGCCATAGAGGGAAGCTACTCAAGAATATGCGGCGGATGGGCACCTTTCATGATCCTGATACCAGATACGGAAGGCGATTTCATAAGGAATTATCCTTACAAGACAGGCTGGTTGAAGATAAAAGCTGTAGAGAATGAATACTCGTTCTTCTACAGAGAACCTGGATCCGAGGATTGGGAATTCCTTGGAAAGATCGTGACAAATCCACACGAGTTCACGAAAGTTGGTTTGATAGCAAAAGCTTGGTTTTTGAATTCTGTGAAGGTCACTTTCTCGGATTTCAAGATCGAATGGTGATCATGTAATTCTTCTAAAAATGCCCACCTCTGGTGGGCATTTTTTTGAATTTATCGTTATTCATAGACCTCTTCTACCAGTTAGCATAGAGAAAAAACAGATGGTTTCATAGTATCAAACAAGCGTCCCCAAAGGAAAAGAATCTGTATCTTTTCTCAATCGCTATTTTGTAAGCTTTCATTATGAGGTCTTTCCCCGCAAATGCACTGACAAGCATCAGAAGAGTTGATTTTGGAAGATGAAAGTTCGTTATCAGGGCAGAGACGAGTTTGAACTCGAATGGAGGGTATATGAAAAGATCCGTCTTACCTTCGTACTCTTTTCTTTTGGGAAGTCTCACTATGGTTTCCAAAGTTCTGACGACAGTCGTTCCAACTGCTACTATTCTTCTTCCTCTTTTTAAAGTTTCTTCGATCGCTTTGACAGTTGCTTCTGGCACTTTGTAATACTCTTCCTCCATTTTATGATCCTCCACTCTTTCTGCCTTAACCGGTCTGAAAGTGCCAAGGCTCACATGAAGGATAACCTCTGCAAATTTAACACCATTATTTTCCAATTTTTTTAAAAGTTCCTCTGTGAAATGAAGCCCAGCTGTTGGAGCAGCGACCGCTCCTTCCTCTTTGGCATAAACAGTTTGGTATCTATCGGAAGGAACATCCTTTTTTATGTAAGGAGGTAAAGGGGTCTTCCCATGGGAGAATATGACGGAGTCATCCCCTGGCTCAAATTCCATGAGTCTTGCCCCATCGGGAAATCTTTCTAAACATCTTGCTATCAGATCTCCTATCAATACTTTCGCTCCAATTTTCACTTTAGATCCAGGCTTTACGAGGCATTTCCAAACGCCTTCTTTCATTTTTTCAAGCAGAAAGATCTCAACCTTTGCTCCTGTCTCTTTTCTTCCCAAGAGTCTTGCCGGTATAACTTTAGTTGTATTCAGAACAAGAAGATCCCCTTCTTCGAGATAGTTAACGATGTCCCTGAATATTCTGTGCTCGATTTCTCCAGTTTTCCTGTGTATAACCATCAGACGAGATGAGTCTCTCGGCTCCACCGGCTCTTGAGCGATCAGCTCTTTGGGAAGGTAGTAATCGAATTCCGAAACCTCAGTCACCCAAGAACCTCCTTTCACAAAGTATCCATGGGTTTGATGTTGAACATCTTCACCGCAGGCAGAAAGATCAGTTTCCTGCATTTTCTGTTGTGACTCTCCACAACATCGTTGTGGAATTTCCTCAACTCCTTCATTTCATCGTTCAACCTTTTCATTTCATCTTCCAGTTCCCAGAGTTTAACTCTACTTCTCCATTCATCAAGATTTCGCAAATTGTCCAGTATCTCAAAAAATCTCCTCACGATCTTTTTTTCCATATCCGATCTATCGGCCTGAGAGAGAGCGAACTTGAAGTCATCCAGCATATTTTGCATCTCTTCTCTTGGACCTTCATCCACAAGATCGCAGAACTCCCTGATGATCTCCATCTTCTTCTCAATGTTCTCCTCTATCTTTTCCCTGAATATCTCCTTCTTCTTTCTCAGGTAATTCATTATAAGATAAGGTATGGAGATCCATAGGAAAATAGATGTCGTTACGGATGAGAGAACGAAGATCCAAATCAGAATCATCCCTCCCGTTTTAAAATTTTAACAGCAAACACAGGAGGTGATAAGGTTGATTCTAGACAATATTCTTATGGTCGATCCTCTGGAAGGGGAATTCACAGGTTCACTGGAGATAGAAGATGGAAAGATATCAAAGGTATCCAAAAAGAAAAGATCCTGGTCTTTCATAGTGATTCCTGGATTCTTTGACCCCCATGTTCACGGAAGTTTCGGAGTGGATACAATGGATCTTTCCAAAAAATCCCTTGAAAAGATGGAAGAGTTCTTCTACGCACAGGGTGTAACCTCATTTCTTCCAACAACAGTTTCGTGCTCTTTGGGGGATATGCTAAAAGCTTTAGATGTCGTTGAAGAATACATGAATGGAAGGGATGTAACATCGGTTTTGGGAATTCATCTTGAAGGTCCCTACATATCGCCTGAGAAAGTGGGAGCACAGAATCCTGAATACGTAAGGAAACCAAGCGAGAAAGAGATAAACGCCATCTCAGAAAAGGATGTGTTGAAACTGATAACGATGGCACCGGAGATAGAAGGGTTCAGCAAGTATTCCAAAGCGCTTATGGACAAAGGTGTTGTAATATCCATGGGACATTCGAATGCGAAATTTGAACATGTGAAAAAAGCGCACGATATGGGAGTCAAGAGAATCACACATTTCCCAAATGCTTTGAGACCTTTGCATCACAGGGAAATCGGAATAACAGGAGCTGGACTCTACTTTGATGATATCGTCCTTGAGCTCATCTGCGACGGTGTTCATCTTTCTCCCCAGATGGTGGAACTTGTATATAAAACAAAAGGTGCAAGTAGGATAATTCTCATAACCGATGCGATATCCGCAGCAGGTTTGAAAGATGGCGTTTACGAGCTGGGAGGATTGAAGGTATTCGTGGAAAACGGTGTAGCGAGGCTTTCAAACGGTAGCCTTGCAGGAAGTACTCTCACTTTCATAAATGCCGTTAGAAACTTCCGAAAATTCACAAGAGCATCCTTGAAGGAATTGGCGCACGTTTCATCTTACAACGCTATATCGAATCTTTCCATAGAGGATTTGGGAAGGATAAAAGAAGGTTATATAGCGGATCTGGTGATTTTAGATAGGGATCTCAACCTGATCGCCACTGTGAAAAAAGGAGAGGTGGTTTATGGAAAAATATCCTGAAAGGGTGGTTGGATGCTTGTGGGATTGGATATAGGCACAACGAATATAAAACTCTGGGTGTACGACGAAGAAGGAAAACCCATATGGGGGACCAGAGCCAGAACACCGCTCGAATTTCACGAGAGTTTGAAGGAGATCCTCCATCCTGAAAAACTTTGGAAAACTGTTTCAAAACTCCTTTACAGCATACCGGATGATGTGAAAAAGAAAATCAGAGCAATCGGTATTTCATCTTTGGGAGAGACGGTTTTCCCGGTGAGGAAAGATGGATCCAGTATGGCAGGATTGATCTGGTACAACACAATAACCAGGGAAACATACGAGGAGTTCTTCTCCCGTGTCGATCCAGAATGGATATTCGGAAGAACAGGGCTCAGAGCGTCTTGGATCTTTTCAATCTTCAAGATGATGTATTATTATCACTCTTTCAAAGAGGAAATGGAAGGGATTGAAACATGGCTCGACGTTTCAAGCTACATCGCATACATCCTAACAGGTGACAAAAGGATGGACAGATGCTTAGCTTCCAGAACCATGCTGATCGATCTAAAAACAGGGGATTGGTGTGAGGAAATTCTGGATATAGTGAACATTCCAAAAAAACACCTCCCGGGCATAGCGGACAGTGGAATACCAAGAGGAACTGTGAAATCCGATATTGCTCTCGACCTTGGCCTTCCAAGGGATGTGATCGTAACGACAGCTGGTCAGGATCATATGACGGCTTCTTTTCCAGCGGGCGTTTTCGACCTTGATAAAGTGCTGAATTCAACTGGTACAACGGAAGCCGTACTGTGGGGAGTAGAT
>QNAV01000120.1:0-4574 GCA_003641585.1 Thermotoga sp.
CATATCTTCCCTGTACACTGCAACATATCAAGATACTTCATCTTCATATCCCCCTCAGCATCTTTATCTCTGACAAATACCTCTTCCCTACTCCAACATAGATTGTCTGAGCAGAATCACCTTGAAAACAGCCTTGAATGAACTTTATCAGAATCTTTATGAAATGCTTTAGTTTTCAGGCTCTGTAATGAAAGTCTCTCAGGGATGGAACTTTTTTGAAATAGTCTTTGGAGATCTGGATAGTTTCTCTGAGAGAGGTTGAACACCTCCTTGATGAGAAGCATGGAGATGATCTAGTGATCAGGGAAAGGGAGATTACATCATCTCCCTCGTTTTATTTTCCATACACCCTAACACCCCACTTCATTTTTGAAACACCGCCTTATAACCTTGAAAAAATCCCCTCATTTTGCTATACTTAGGTAGAATAAGGGAGCAGGCGTAGCTTCAAGAGGTGGAGCGCCGCCTTGGTAAGGCGGAGGGTGTGGGTTCGAGTCCCACCGCCTGCTCCATCTATTTTTCCCAAACGATCTCTCCATTCACGAATACCATCATAGGATCTTCATCGAGTTTCAAAGGATTCCTCTCGTAAACGGCAAAATCTGCTTTGAATCCTTCCTCTATCTTGCCTGTTTTCATATTGACCTGTCTTGCCCCTGCATATGTGTAGAGATGTATGGAGGTTGTAAGGTCGAACCCCATTTTTAGAGCATGTACCAGAACGTATTTGGGGTCACAAGGAGATACAGGAGAATCAGATGAAAATGAGATATCTATACCGTTCTCATACATTTCCAAAAAAGGATACTTCAATCCTTTTATTTGCAAGCCTTTCAAAAGTTCTTGATCTTCATAGAGGAAATGAGGTTGAACGGAAAAAGATGCGTATTTTGCATAAAGCATATCTTCTTCAAGCATGAATTGCGAGTGAATGATTCTATGACCAGGATGATCTTTCAAAAGATTCAACATATCATGAACTGCTAAATCACCTATCGCATGAGTGCTGAGAAGTATCTCGTGCTCATCGCAGAACTTCAAGTATCGTTTTACAGTCTCATCATCTAAAAGCTTTATACCGTTACTGCCATTCTCGTATCTACCAGATATATAGGCTGTTTTGGCCCCTAGAGATCCATCCATGAAGATCTTCACACCCTTTACTGTCACCCTGTCTGACAACTGCTTGAAAAATTCTGGTTTCAAATCGTCCACAGAGAGTCTTAATTTTTCAAAGATTCTGATTTTGGATTTTTTCAAAACTTCTACGAGTTCTTCATACCCTATCCCATACATATCGTCGCTGTGGACGAACGTCACACCATGCTTCAAAAATTCTTCCTCTCCCAGTGAAAAAGCCTCCTCCAAAAACATCGGCGTGATTTTCTCCCAGATCTTTTGAAGTTTTTCTTCTTTTACGATCCTTTCTTCAATATCGAAAAGTTCCATGGCTTTTCTGTTGAGAAGTGCCATATGACCACATCTTCTTATCATAACCAACGGTTTTCCCACACTATCTAAAGTCTTGCTGTTTGGAAAAAACTTTCTATCATCCCACTGCCTTCCGAAAATTATGGGAAGTTTCGAGTCTTTTATTTTCTCCAGGAAAGTATTTTTATCTTCAACATCGCTAAAATCTATTCCTATCCTCTTCAAACCTGTACCGAGTACATGAGCGTGCGAATCCACAAAACCTGGTATAATGTAGTATCCTGATAAATTCAGGACTTCGCCTTCTGCTTTTCTAGAGAAAACACCCTTGTCTATGTAGAGATCTCCTCTTACGAAATCACCTTCTTTCCAGAACAAAGCATTTTTTATTATCAAAAATATCACCCCTATCGTTCATTATACGAATCATCGACTTGCTGTTGAAATTGAAATATAATTGTGAATGGGATGATCACGATGGAGGGTCGGAATTGAAAAATATTGACTCTGTTGGTATCATACTCACCTATAAATGTTCATCACGCTGCCGTCACTGTCTGTACGCATGCAGTCCTGATTGGAAAGATTTCATGAGTAAAGAGACCATGGAATCGATTCTCGTTAGTTTAAAGAACATGTGGAAAAACTACAGACCGGATCCATTCAAAAACATTCTCTTTCATGGTATTCATTTCGCCGGTGGAGAACCTTTTTTGAACTTCCCCCTTTTGTATGAAGCTGTCAAAACGGCATCGAAATTGGGACTTTATGCAAATTATGTGGAAACGAATGCGAGCTGGTGTGTGAATGAGGACGATGTGAGGGAAAAGTTTTCACTTTTGAAAAAAGCAGGACTTAAAAGGATTTTCATAAGCTGTTCCCCTTTTCATTCAGAACGTATCCCTCTTGAACGAACATTGCTGGCTATAAAAGTGGGAGAAGAGGTCTTTGGAGAAGAAAACACGATAGTGTATATGAAACATTTCGTGGATTTGATATCGAAAATATCCACGAAAGAGACCATCCCTATTGAGAGATGGATAGATCTTTTTGGTGAAAGGACTGCAGGATACATTTTCTGGAGAGGTTACAGCCTCATATCAGGCGGGAGATCAGGGTTCGAATTAGGACACCTTTGGAAAAGATATCCTGCTGTTTATTTTAAGAGGGAAAACTGCTACTTCGAAATCCTGGAATCACAACATGCTCATATCGACCCATATGGGAACTTTATTCCCTATTTCTGCGGTGGAATATCTCTTGGAGATGCGAGGAACCTTAAAAGGTTCTACGAAAAATTTTCTCTCGATAACTTACCACTTGTGAAGATACTGGTGAATGAAGGCCCTTACGGTTTGATGAAATTTGCTGAAAAGTATGGTTTTAAAGAATCACCCAGTGGATACACTGGGAAATGTCATTTATGTGTTGATGTGAGGAGATTTCTTCACTCAATGGATGATTTTTCGGAATTGAATCCTAAGGGATTCTATGAGAATCTATAGTATAATAATTTGCCAGGGAGGCGTGTCCGAACTGGTAAGGAGCCGGTCTCGAAAACCGGTGGGCCTTACGGCCCTTGTGGGTTCGAGTCCCACCGCCTCCGCCAAATCCGGCGAAAGCCGGATCTTTTTTCTAAAAGTCAAACAGCCTACCAGATGACATCTTCCCAGGGGAAATAAGATCGTGGAGTTGTGTGCCCTACTCTGTTGGTGAGATCTAAATTGTTGTTCAAACCGTATCCTGGTAGATTCCCCAACGCTCCATCTGTAGCCAACCATAAAATTGCACATATCGTCGGTATATTGTATATATACGCAAGATCTTCCGTGTTCTCATAAAGATCTTCGTTCGAGATGATGTGAGCAACAGCTTCGAGTAAGGAACTCGTCCATTCAGACCCTGTATCCGATGGGTTGTAATCTTGGGTCGATCGCCACCAATCAACATCTGTCGTTGCCCCTTCATCGCGGCTACAAGCTGACATAACAGCTACATTGTCAAGATCATTCATGTAATCTACAAAGCTTCCACTGTGGCACGATCCTAAGATCAGATTGAACCTAACGTTGGAATACTCTTGGAACTTGTTCCTGAACTGCTGAGCCGTAAAAGTTTGTCCTCCCAATCTTACGGTGTTCACTCCTCCGTGAGCTATTATGAATATGGTTATAACAGTTGCTCCATCAGCTACGAAATCATCTACCTTCTCTAACACTTTTTTAGCATCGTTTTGTACCAAACCATCGAATAGAACGTCTCTATCTCCTATGTAAGCCCTAAAAACACTGATAGCGTTTAAATACGTTCTGACCGCATCTTCATAGCACCTCTCACCTTCCATGAGTCCTTGAACAATTATGAATCCTTCCTGCTCAGGAGCCAACCAAGGTACATTAACTACTAGAGTGGCATACTGGACAGGTGTGAAATCAAAATTAGAGCCTATAATGTAGTCACTCGGTACGTCTCTGTAGTCCATTAGAAGGTGTGAAGGTGTTTCCCCGTTTATAGATGGCCATGAATAAGCTGTGTGGGTCGATACGGATTCATCACCGTAAACCAGTATGTATTCCATCTCGTGCAGGAAATAAGAGTAAGGAGCTTTGTCCAACAGGAAGAAATAGGCAGGTTCCTGAAGTGTCAACCCATTCGATGATATTCCCGATCTCTGTGGCGGAGTGAGGCCTTCAAGTGCTTCTTTTATAACAGTTCCCTTTTGAAGCGCTCCATCCAATTTCAAGCAAACGAAATTGAGATCTCCTGGTAGATTTGATAGAACCTCATCTTCCACAATATCAATAGCTTCTTCCATACTTATGGGCATTTCCACGCCACCAGGTGGTACAGCACATGACACGAGAAGCACAAAAACAAAAAAACAAAGAGACACCAGTAGAAGTGCCCAGAATCTCATGATATCCCCCTCTTTCAACCAATTTTTAGACGAATGATATTATACCAATATTGATATAAAATTTACACATTATTTTTAAATGACGTTTCCTCGCTAATACCCTGAAAATACTTTTAAAAAATTTTTACTTTCAATGGCCTTCTTTTTTTAATGATGTTGTATTAAAGGATTCTAACTCATTGACGATGAAAAATAATGGGGAAATTCACGGGGGTGAGTTCTCATG
>QNAV01000121.1:0-4556 GCA_003641585.1 Thermotoga sp.
GATCCCGTCCAGATAGTTAATTTCCTTCAAAATGAACATCCACAAACTGTCGCTCTGGTTTTGAGTTATCTCGAGCCAGATCTTGCAGCCCAGGTTTTGGGTTCTCTGCCTGAGGATCTTCAAGTTGAGGTTTTGAAAAGGATAGCGCTTCTTGAAAGAGCATCCCCTGATATCGTGAGGGAGATTGAGAGAAACCTCGAGAAGAAATTATCGGGATTCGTGGGGCAGAGTTTCAGTAAGATCGGTGGAATAGATACCGCGGCAGAGATAATGAACAACGTCGATAGAACGACTGAAAGGAGTATCATGGAAAAACTCGCTGCGGACAATCCTGAGCTTGCGGAAGAGATAAGAAGGAGGATGTTCGTCTTTGAAGATATCCTGAAACTCGACGATAGATCCGTACAGCTTGTTCTGAGAGAAGTTGACACCAAGGATCTGGCCGTTGCTTTGAAGGGAGCTTCCGATGAGTTGAAGGAGAAAATATTCAGAAACATGTCAAAAAGGGCTGCTCAACTTTTGAAGGATGAAATGGAATACATGGGCCCCGTCCGTGTTAAAGATGTTGAAGAAGCGCAACAGAAGATAATCTCTGTTATAAGAAGACTCGAGGAAGCTGGTGAGATAGTCATAGCAAGGGGCGGCGGAGAGGAGTTGATCATGTGATCATAAAGAAGAGAAGGATAATTTATGTGGATTCCCCAAGAATCAGGAGTGTCGAGACAGAGGAAGAAAGGAAAGAAAAGGAAATCGAAGTAGATGTGGAGGAGATCCTCAAGGAGGCAAGGGAACAAGCAAGAGAGATCGTGGAAAAAGCGGAGAAGGAAGCTGAGGAAATATTGAAAAAAGCTAGAGAGCAGGAGGAAGAGCTGCTGGAGAAAGCGAAAAATAATGCGGAGAGATTGGAGAGAGAATACATCGAGAAGTTAGAAAAGATCGATAAAATTGTGAAGAACTTTGAGGGGAATTTAAATAGAGAGATCGATAAAGTGGTACAATTGATCCTTCCTACATTGAAAGTACTCTTCAGAAAGATCCTCGAAAAGGCGATCGATGAGGAGATCGTTGAAAGGAAGATAAGGAGTGTTCTTGGAAAGATCGCTTCCATGAAAAAAGTTACGATCAGGGTAAATCCAGATGATGTTTCCAGGATCTCTGATGACTTGAAAGAGTATTTCGAAAGAAACGGTATAGAGATGAAACTCGATCCAAACGTTGAGAAGGGTGGAATCGTTGTTGAGACTGAGCTTGGAATAATAGACAAAACCTTTGGATTCCAGTGGAAGTTGGTTGAAGATATCATCGAGGAGGTCATCGGTAGTGAATGAAGTGGAGAGAATTTTGAAAAAATTGAGAAATCGAATCGAGGAAGAAGAACTCGACAGGATAAACGGGAAGGTAATAAAGATAGTGGGACTCACCGTGGAATCAGAAGGCCCGGATGCTTTTTTGGGGGAGATGTGCAAGATATATCTTGGAAACGGAGAGAGAGCTCTTGCAGAAGTTGTCGGTTTCAGAGAAGGACATGTTCTTCTAATGCCGTATGAGGATATCTCCGGGCTCAAACAAGGATGTAAGGTTGTCAGAACCGAGAGAAACGTGGATGTTGGCCTTTCAAACGACATGCTTGGAAGGATTCTGGACGGTCTTGGAAGACCCATCGATGGGAAACCTTTTGTTCCATCCCAAAGGTATCCTCTCGTCAATGACCCTCCTCATCCTTTAAAAAGGAAGAGGATAACAGAACCGCTATCAGTTGGTGTGAGAGCTATAGATGGGTTCATAACCATAGGAAAAGGGCAAAGGATGGGGATATTTGCTGGAAGTGGTGTTGGAAAGAGTATCCTTCTTGGGATGATAGCGAGGAACACGAGTGCAGATATAAACGTTATAGCGTTGATAGGTGAGAGGGGAAGGGAGGTCAGAGAGTTCATAGAAAGGGATCTTGGAGAGGATGGATTGAAAAGATCCGTTCTTGTGGTTTCAACATCGGATCAACCGGCGCTTCTGCGCGTGAAATCCCTCTATACCGCCACCAGTATAGCAGAATTCTTCAGAGATCAGGGATATGATGTTCTGCTCATGGTGGATTCCCTAACGAGGTGGGCGATGGCACAAAGAGAGATAGGACTTGCTATAGGAGAGCCTCCCACCACCAGGGGATACCCTCCCAGTGTCTTTGCAAATCTTCCTAAGATCCTTGAAAGAGCTGGAAATTCGGATAAAGGGAGTATAACAGCGATATACACGGTCCTGGTCGAAGGAGATGATCTCATGGAACCCATAACGGATACTGTAAGATCTATTGTAGATGGTCACATAATACTCTCAAGAGAACTCGCAGAAGCCAATCATTACCCCGCTGTTGACGTTCTTGCGAGTGTGAGTAGGCTCATGATAGAGGTTGTGAGTGATGAGCATTACGAGTCTGCCGGGAAGCTTAGGGATCTTCTGGCAACGTACCAAGATGCGAAAGATCTCATAGATATAGGGGCTTACAAGATGGGTACAAATCCCAAAATAGATAAAGCTATAGAGATGATAGATAAAATAAACGATTTCCTAAGACAGGGAATGTACGAGAAAACCTCTTTCGAAGAGACGGTTGAGAAACTTGTAGAACTTGCAAACATGTGAACAGATAAAGCAGAGGTGATATCGATGGGAAGGTTCTTTCCCATATTTGTTTTTACATTGTTGAGCGTGTCGTTGGGATTTTGTGTTACAGTGACGGATTCGCTGGGAAGGGTCGTGCACATAGAGGAACCTGTCAAGAGGGTTATCACAAACTACGGACTCCTCCCCCCATTCATATACTTGTTGGGAGAAGGGGACAAATTTTATGCAGGTATGTTCCTTGGGAAGGAATTCTACAGGTTACTCGATGAAGAGGTTCAAAAGAAAGTTTTAAAGGGAAGAAGCTTGAACATCGAGTTTGTGAAAAAGGAAAACCCTCAGGTTGTGATATCAGCCTACTGGCAGGCGAATCAGAGGGATGTGAAGCAGCTGGAAGCTCTTGGGATACCTGTGGTTTTCGTGAAGCTGGAAAGCGTTGAAGATATAAATAACACGATACGGATTCTTGGGAAAATTTTTGGAAAAGAGGAAAAGGCCGAAGAGATGATAAATTACTATTCAAAGAGCTTATCCGATCTGAAAGATTATGTGAAAGGTATTTCTACAAAACCATCGGTTTTGATAGTTTTCTACGACGGGAGGGCCCACTCTTACAGAACGTTCGGTGGCGATATGTTCCAAAGCAAATTGGTGGAACTTGCAGGAGGTATCTGCGTCTCCAGGGATCTTCGTGGTAAAAAAGCCATCAATGCAGAACAGGTCGCTCGATGGGATCCTGATGTTATCCTCATCATACAGTACAGAAGTTCCGCTCAAAAGGTAAAGAAATTCATCTTTGCAGATCCGCTGTGGAAAAGAACTGAAGCTGCCAGAAAAGGCAGAGTCTACATAGTTCCAAACGATGGCGAGAACTGGATAGATCCATGTCCAATGTGGATACTCGGATTGTATTGGTGTGCGAAGATTCTACATCCCGAAATCCTTCAAGATCTGGATTTGAAGAAAATGGCAGAAGAATTCTATGAAAGGTTCTTCAACCTCGATCTCGAAAGAGTAAAAATCATGGGAGATTTCACTTTTTGAAAAATTTCACACATAACATATCAGAACACGAAGACAGTGTTATTGTTATTCGGCGTTTTGTTCCTAAGGAGTCTCCAGAGGAAAGGAAGTCCTCTTCTGAAGATCAATCTTGGTGAAGTGTATATGTAATAATAAGCTCTTATGAACAGTTTTTTCAATTCTTTCGGTGTGAAATTTGGATGCTTGAAAACCAGATTGGTTCCATCGAATTTTTCGTAGTCTTTTGTCAACAGGGAAGAACGAAGTTTCTCAAACAATCTGGTGCCTGGATAAGGTGTCAGTATGGAAAATTGCACTATACTCGCTCCAAGTTTTTTCGCGAACCTCACAGTTTTCTTTATCGTATCTCTGGTATCACTCAACGCTCCTAAAATGAAACTTGCGAATATATCTATCTTGTACTTTTTCAGGATCTTGACGACATCGAACGCTATGGAGCTGCTGAGTTTCTTGTTGAATTCTTTCAAAGTCTCATCACTTGCGCTTTCAAATCCTATGAAAAGCATCTTACAACCGGATTTTGCCATGGCTTCCACCATATCTTCGTGTCCCAAGATTTCATCGGCTCTTGAGAAAGCCCACCAGCTTATTTTCAGATCGTTCTTCAATATACCTTCGGATATTTCGATAACGCGTTTTGGATCAAGAGTGAAGTTGTCATCAAAGAATATGAGGGATCCATATCCGTACTTTCTCACAAGGAGTTTTATCTCCTCTAACACGTTGGGAACACTTCTTTTCCTCCACAAAAATCCCATGAACTGTGAAGCAGAGCAAAATTCACAATTGAAGGGACATCCTCTCGAAGTTATCAAGCTTGTTGCCGGTTTTCCATCGAATTTTGTTTTGTATCTATCCATAAGAAGATTCTCCCTATCGGGAAACGGTATTTCATC
>QNAV01000122.1:0-4548 GCA_003641585.1 Thermotoga sp.
GCGAGTTTAATGGGACTTTTGAACTCTGCAAGATCGCTGGGAATGTCTGTTGGGCCGTTCTTTGCAGGTTTGCTGGCAGAAAAGTCTTACTTCATCATGTTCCTTTTCATGAGTCTCATAATGACTTTGGGAGCTGCTCTGGTTGGCACTGTTACGAGGGAATAAAGGAGGTGAAAACATGGAGGTGCTCAGAGGAAAAACCTTCTATGTACCAGGGACAACGAATCTGGGGATATTTGTTCATGATGATGAGGTTTACCTGATAGACACCGGTACAGATAAAAAGAGTGTCAAGAGCATTTTTGAAAAGTTCAACGGAAAGAGATTGACCGTTTTGAACACTCACTTCCATGCAGATCACTGCCAGAACGATTACCTTGCAGAAAAGCTGGGAGCGAGGATCCTCGCGCCAAGGAAAGAGTATTCGTTCTTCGTCGACGGAGAAATGGAAGGATTTTATCTGTACAGTGCAAGACCTGCGAGATGCTTGAGAAAAAGTTTTTTCTCAATAAAACCAGTTTCGCCGGATTTTCTGGAGAACGTGTCCATTCCACTGAAAGTGATTGACCTGAGCGGACACTCTCCCGGAATGGTGGGTTTTTTAACACCCGATGGAATCCTTTTTTCTGCGGATGTGTTCTTTTCTTCCGAAATTTTGAAGAAATACGGATATCCCTATCACTCCGACGTTGGGGAAGCCCTTGTTAAAATGGATGAGATACTGAAGATGAGCTTTGAGATCGTGGTTCCGTCTCATGGGAAACCTCTCACGGATCCTGAGAGAGAAATCAACTTCAACAGAAAGGTGATTGAAAATCATCTGAATTTTCTTCTTGAGAATCTGAAACAACCAGGATCTCTGGAGGAAGTTATGAAACTTCTTGGCGAGAGATTCGAGATAACCATTTCGGAGGGAACGTATTATCTGTTTAGATCCTATGTATCATCGCTTTTGGAGTATCTGGAAAGATCGGGTGATGTGGTGGGAATTTTGAAAGGATACCACTATTCGTGGAAGATCAAAAGCTGATCACGATGTGTATTTCAGTAAATAGGAAAATAACTATGTTAAATGATGACATGCCAGGTTGTTTTCAATATTCTCGCAAAAATTCAAGAATCATATATAATAAAATTATCAATAAAAATCCAACAATGCGTTATGTTTAAAAAGTCATAAAAAACTAACTGAATGTACAAGTAAGATACAAAACAGGGTATTGTATAATAAGTGGGTCTTTAGGAGGGGATAACTTTGAGGAAAAAACACACGGTCACACTGGACACAACAATTTGGGCAATTCTCAAAGAGTTGAAACGCATCAAGAACAAAAGTATTGGAGAGGTTATCGAAGAAGTTGTGGAAAAATTCATAGATACCGAATACAATCCTCTCTATTTCTATTTAAAAGTGAAGGTCCCGAAAGTTAGCGATAGAGAGAACGAGAAGTTAGAGAAAATCCTAGACAGTTTGACAGATGATGAGTGGACGGTGACAGAGTCCTATGAATTATGAACTTCTCTTCACAAATCGGGCTTCGAAGAAAATGAAATCACTTCCCAGAGGGTATAAAAAACGTATCAAGAATGCTTTTTCAGAGCTAGTATCTTCATACAAGGAAGAGATAAAGTTGGATATAAAATCTCTCAGGGGAAGATACGAGGATATGTATAAGATTCGTGTCAATGATATAGATCTCATATTCTTCACATCGAGGGAGGACAGAACGATCTTAGTTATAGACATATTATCAGATTAAGTAAGCGTTCTGCTCTACAAAGTGTCTAGTAGCTGTTTCGCATGTTCAACACTTTCTTTAATCCACTCTCTTTCGAGCTCTACCGTTTTTTCTATCGATTCAGCGGATGGGGCCCAAAGCTCGAGGATCACGTTGGGATCTCTCCCAGAATTTTTCATGGCCTCAAATACTTTTTTGTATTCAATCTGCCTTTTAATAGCAACAGGGATATTGGTGAATCCTCGAGAGAAAAGTATAGAAAATTTTTCAAACTTTCGGACACTTGAGTAACAGGATTTCTATCTGGAAGCCCCTTACTTTTCCATGATGAACTGTTACGCTTCCTTATGCACACTAAAATCTATCAGGTTAACAGCAATTCTCTACTCCCCACCAGACCTGGGAATAACGCATATGAATCTGGCCGTTTTATTCGAATTGTTCCTGAATTGATGTTTCTCGTTGGGCTCAACGAACACGAAGCTTCCTTCTTTTAAAGTCTCCTCTTTCCCATCAGGCCCTATTACCGTTATCTCACCTTCAACAACGAAAACCTCGTGTTCCCAGGGGTGAGAGTGGTAATCGGTATATCCCCCCGGTTCCACGGTGAAGAGTCTCATGACAAAATTGGGAGCACCCTCTTTCGGTCCTATGAGAACTCTTTTTTCGACTCCTTTTATACTCTCTTCATCGAAGATCTGTGGGGACACTTTAGAAAAATGTCCTTTCTTCATTTCATCCTTGCCTCCCTTCTGTTCCTTGCGAATTCTATCACCACTCTTCTGTAGGGTTCCATGCCTATGGAATAGCTGATCACATTTCGATACTTTTTCACTATCTCATGAACTATTCTTCTTTCGAAAGCGAACATTGGATCGAGGATGACCTTTCCTCTCTCTTTTATGGCTTTTTCTATCGCTTCCTTGGTTATCGTCTCGAGCTGCCTTTTCCTTCTCTCTCTGTATTCACCAGCATCGACAATGACGTTTATCTTCGTGTCGCTGATCCTGTTGAGAAATATCATGGAAACGTGTTGGAGTGCTCCCAGAGTTTTCCCATGTTTTCCTATGAGTTTTCCTATTCTGTCACCATCGATATCCACGAAGTAGTTCTTTCCAGAGGATCTCACTTCCACTCTCACATGACCGTTAAGATGTTTCAGAATGCCCAGAAGAAATTCCTTCAAACGCCTTTCGTAATATTTTCTCTTAAGTTTGACTTCCACGACCGCTTCTTTGGTGAAGAGCCCAAATATTCCAGGGAAACCCTTCTCGATCACATCGTACTCGTACTCCCCTTCTCGAAGGTCGAACTTCTCGATCGCTTTTTTCAGAGCTTCCTCAACTGTACTCCCTGTGAATCTCTCCTTTTTCATGATCGATTCACCCCCTTGGGCTGGGAAGACCAAATAATTCTCTTGTCGTGATTCCCTTTATCCTGTACCTCTTGTATATGTAGTAAGTCACAACGAGCTGAATCAGTGTGTTAGTTGTGTAGTAAATGAAGAGACCCGTTGGAAGACTTATGAATAGGAAAGGGAATATAACGGACATTATGATCCCCTGCCAAGCCGATCGGACATCTTGACTCGTTATGAGTGTCGTGAAGTAACTCGCTATGATAGTTATGAGCACAAGGATTATGTTTGCTTTGAAACCACCTATCGAGAGATCCTCCCAGAGTAAGAACCTGCTACCATATGCGAACTCCTCCACAAAGTACCTGATCACTGCCCATAGTGTGAAAAAGATGGGAAGCTGAATTAAAAGCATCAGACAACCACTCGCGGGGTTTACACCGCTTTCCTTGTAGAGCTTCATCAAAGCCTCCTGCTGTTTCGTTGGATCCTTGTACTTCTTCTTTATCTGCTCTATAAGTGGTTGCATTTTCCTCATCTTTATCAAGGATTTCGTCTGAGCATGGTACAAAGGGTACAGGATGAGCCTTACAACCACGGTGAATATTATTATCGTCCATCCGAAGTTCTTCGTTATACTGTAGAGCCACCAAAAGAACCAAACAAGACCGTAAAAGAGTGGATCGTACCAGGAAGTGAAACCTTTGACCTTCTTTAGCGTTTCCATGAGATCGTTATATGCGGAAGGAAACGCCTGTTTGAGAAGAGTGTGCTTGCTGGGACCCATGAAAACAAGCATCTTTATCTTTCCATCAACGTCAATCACGTTCTCAACAGTTAGTCCTTTATTGTGCTTGACAATGGAGACGAACTTCCCTTTAGGGGCAAATGATATGAAGAAATCCTTTATGAACTTATCCGTTTCGGGAAACCAGACCCTTGGAAGGGTTACTTTGCACGGAGTGGAAGTTTCTATCTCTACATAAAAAGTGTAATTGGGATCGTTCTCTATTATGTACGTTTTCTTGGCAAGCCCATAATCGAAAGTGAGTTTCACCAGTTTGTCGAAACCCGTTCCTTCCGATTTTTCACCATATATGATGGGATCTCCCACAGCTTCTAGAGTGGATCCTCCCACCGTCAAATCGAACCCATCGTTATCGTGTTCAAATATCTGCACTCTCTTTTCTGTTAGAATGAAAACACTGTTCAAATTACCGGTTTTCACGTCGAAGTGGTATTCCTCAAACCTTGTGAGCACGACCACTTCTTTTTCATTCTTCGTCACCGTTATCAAACTCTTTCCAAGGACTGTGGAAAGGATCAGAGTTAATATGAAAGTTAGCATGAAAATACTGCGTCTCAACTTCATCGCCTCCTCGTTTTATCTTTCTCTTTTGCGTGGAAAAAAGTGGAATTCCTCAGGTACAGGGTCGTATCCTCCTTCACTCA
>QNAV01000123.1:0-4505 GCA_003641585.1 Thermotoga sp.
CCATGCCCTACTCCATGAACGTATATATGCCATATATCACCTGTTTTGTTCTTCACGGGGTCCAGTTCGAATCTGTGGGAAGGTTTGTCGTCGTAATAATTCTGATAAAGTTCAAGATAAACTTTCGTGGCGTTACGGGAAAAGAGTGCAAAGTTCACACCACCAGCATCCGGTGTTGCACCGAGGACTGGCCTTCCCCTTGATGTTTTCAAAACGACATCAGGCCCTGGGTTTTTGTAATCGACTGAATATTTCATAGTTATCACCTCTACATCTGGAAACAATTTTACCACGCTCATAAAACTTTGATATTCTGTGATTAACATATATAGCTTTGTGATATAATATGTGACGACGGTTTTTCCGTTTAGGAGGGGGTATTATGAAAACTCATGTCGTTTTTTTAATTCTCGTTACAATAATGCTCACTGTTTCAGCTGTTTCACACCCCAAATTTTACGATCCATTTGAAGGTTCAACCTACAAAAGCGATAGCAACAAGATAGACTTCATAGAAGGGTACATAGGTTTAGGTGCTCACTTCAACTCCGATGATAGCTTCATAAGATATCCAGGCCATATATTACCATCTGTTCAAGGAACTATCGAATTTTTCTGGAAACCTCCTGAAAATTTTTATGAATTATACTCTTACAGGCACAAAAAATGGAAAGATTTCTATGGCCACAAACCGCCAAGTAGTGCGTTTTTACTGGACAATATAGGATGGAGAGCAGCGCCAAAAGGTTCTTTCATTTTTCATCTGAGTCCGATCAACTGGCAAAACCCAGAATCTCCCGATGGTATCATAAGTTGGAGTTTATGGGACGGTAGAAAGTGGCATCCTGCTTCAAAAAGTTTTTCAAACAGGCCCACACTCCAAGCGAGAGTAGAGGACGGCAAAATCCTTTTGAGTTGGAGTTCTAAAAAACCTATCTGGTTATGGGATTCGAGTAAATGGTATAAATTCACATTAAGCTGGCGACCTAAAGGAAACATCCTATACGTTAATGGTGAAGAATGGGCAAAGGGAGATTATACAGGTAGTATATGTAATTCAAAAAGTTTCTCTCTAGGTCAGGATCCCGGTTATTGGCCCTATGGTCCCCATAGTATGCTTGGAATATACGATGAATTTAAAGTGTATGACAAGCAATTTGAACCGGAAAGAATACACGATAGCTCATACCCTGTCGGATACATCATATACTATGGAACACAACCTGGAAATTACTCTCATTCAGTGGAAGTTGGGAACATCGATAAATACGAGCTTGATCTTCCCCCCGGGGTATATCACATATCCATTGCTGCCAAAACTGATAGTGGTTTCGTGGGGCCTCTTTCAAAAGAAGTGGTTGTTGAGGTCAAAAAAACTCGGGAAAGCGAGGAAGGATGGATCTTAAATCCTGAGAGTGGTCATCTTTATAAAGTCATTTCATGTGGAACATGGGGAGAGTGTGAAAGGGAAGCTGTGAAACAGAATGCTCATCTTGTAACTATAAATGACGAAGAGGAACAGAGGTGGCTTCTCAAAACGTTCGGGACGAATCCATATTGGATAGGTCTCACCGATTATAAGGAAGAAGGAAATTGGAGATGGATCAGTGGAGAGGCAGTAACGTATACCAATTGGTTTGTTGGGGAGCCAGACAACTCCAATTTCGGTGAAGACTACGCTGTGATGAATCTCAAGGAAGTTGGTAAATGGAGTGATATAGGCCCACATAGCTCCGAGTGGAAACAGGTTAAAAAAGCGATATTGGAGAAAATCCCGTTTAAAAAGGTAAAACCTCGTGTTCCAAAGGAGAGGCCAAAATATTATGATGATTTCAGTTCAGATTCCGGTATGTGGGAATATGTTGGGAGTGCTCGTAGGGATCCTATTAAGAAATACATTGTTCTAGTGGATTCTTACAACAAAGTTGGTCTTGTGTGGTTTAAAAAGCCTATAAACTTTCCCTTCGTTGTGGAATTCAGATGTAAAACATCCAAAGGTAATGCTGACGGTTTTACCTTCATGTTTTATAAAAAGACAGATTATGAACCGGGAAGCGGAGGGTATCTCGGGTTTGTAACAACGGTCAATAAACCTGTATCAGGTTATGGAATTGAATTCGACGATTGGTCCAACGAATGGGATCCCAAAAGTGCTCACGTTGCTTTAATAAAAGACGATGTGAAAGATCATCTGGTCTATAATACGAATGTGAGGATAAATGACGGGAAATGGCATGACGTTAGAGTAGTTGTAAGCTATTATGGTGTTCGCGTTTATATCGATGGAGACGAAGTTTTAAGATGGGATGGAAAATTCGACACAACCTATAGTGGTTTTGGATTTTCAGGAGCAACAGGGCTTGGAGGTAGTAACACTTACATAATCGATGATGTGAAAATATATTTGAAGTAAAATTCGACCTCTTTCTAAAACATTCTCCATGGAACTACTTTAATTCTTGAAAACTCTTTCTACATATGGTATCATTTCTCACGGCGACCCGGTAGCTCAGCAGGTAGAGCACCTGACTTTTAATCAGGGGGTCGCGGGTTCGAATCCCGCCCGGGTCACCAGAGGTGCGAGAGTGGCGGAATTGGCAGACGCGCTGGACTTAGAATCCAGTGGGTGATGAGCCCGTGTGGGTTCAAGTCCCACCTCTCGCACCAGGGAATGCGGGCGTAGCTCAGCGGTAGAGCGCCTGCTTGCCAAGCAGGAGGTCGCGGGTTCGAAACCCGTCGCCCGCTCCAGAAAGGGGTAGTCACCCCTTTCTTTTTTTAGACATCTTGACAAGGTATTTGAAAAGTTCCAACTGCTCTTCGAACTTTTCAAACATACCTTCAGGGTGCCATTGAACTCCCAAAAAAAACGGATGATTCTCATGTTCGATAGCCTCTATCAATCCATCCTCAGAATTTCCAGAAACGATTAAACCATCTCCTGTTCTCTCAACCGCTTGATGATGGAAACTGTTTACCCATATCTCCTCTTTCCCGAAAATCTTCCACAGAAGAGTGTCTTTCTTTATCCTCACTTTATGGACTGGATACCACCACGGAGCCTCAAGTTTTCCCTCCCTATACCACGTGTGTTTCAGTTCTGTGACTTCTTCAATGGATTGATGAAGTGTCCCTCCGAGCGCAACGTTTATAATCTGAATGCCCCTGCATATTGCAAGAAGAGGTATGTTCAATCTCAAAGCTTCTCGTATCAAAGATACTTCAAATTCATCTCTGTAAGGTTCTATCCTTTTAACATCACGGGGAGTTTTTCCGTAATGAGTTGGGAAGACATCACCACCTCCTGAGATCAAGATTCCATCAATGGATCTCAGGATTTCATTTATCAGGGAGGTTGACAGTGTTGAAGGGATCAGAAGTGGTATACCTCCTGCTTTTTCCAATGCTTTTACGTAATAATTTCTTAGATACAACGTGTTGTCCTCCCATCGATAAGATACTGTGACACCTATCACAGGTTTTTCCATATGCTGTTACCCCCTTGCTGTATAATTTCGAAGATATGTTATCACGCGATAGATGGAGGGATAAAAATTGGCCACGTTATCTGTGGTTACCGCCCTTTTAACCATCGTGTTCATCCAGAGGGTGTTGAAGAACTTGCTCACAGCCCTGATCATGGGAATATTGATACTGGCCTCCTTTCACCCGGATGTTTTCAGAGAGATTCATAAAGTTCTAATCGAAACTGGATTATCCCCTTCATATCAAAAGCTCATGGTGGCGGTTTTTCTGATATACCTTCTAACGAGCTTGATGGAAAGTTCAGGGGATAGTAGCAAGTTCTCTGAAGGTGCAAGAAAGCTTTTTGGATCGAAAGAAACAGCAACTTCTCTAACACCCATGCTCATCGGTCTCATGCCGATGCCAGGAGGAGCTCTCTTCACAGCTCCCATGGTGAAGAGTATGGATGAAAAAGGAGATCCTCTGATACTTACTGCAAAAAACTACTGGTTCAGACACACTATCGAGTTTTTCTGGCCCATATATCCTGCAATAATCCTCACATCTGAGCTTTCAAAAATGAGTGTTTCGGAGATATCCATAAAGCTTCTTCCTGTATTCCTGGTTTCGGTCTTATCAGGTTGGTTCTTTTTCAACGGCCCATCTCTTCCAAAATTCTCTAAAGTCAGTGATCTCAAAACGTTTTTACCCATCCTTCCCATTCTATCCACGGGTGTTTTGATCTTAGTGTTCAAACTGGAAAGTTGGTTTGCCCTTTTGATAAACGTCTCGATTTACTCTGTATTCAGATCTAAGTATTTTCTGCGATCCATCTTGAACGTTCTGAAAAGATGGCAGACATTCATGATATTAACCTTTGTTTATATATTCAAAGTCATCCTGGAGATTTACAATATAGGCGATGATGTCGCAAGTGAGATAATTGCATGGGGAATCCCCATATGGGTTCTTGTGGTTTTTTTGCCTCTGGTTGCGGGAATGTCCACAGGTATAACACAGGGAGCAGTTGGAATATCTCTTCC
>QNAV01000124.1:0-4447 GCA_003641585.1 Thermotoga sp.
AAACGTCCGATGAGAATTTGAGAGTGGTGGATGTCTTCTACTTTGAACCGATCCATTCCATTAAAAGAACCGTCATAATGCTTCATGGACTTGGAACGAGAAACGTTCTTTATCTTACAAGATTCGCTCAACTCATGGCTTTTCTGGGAACAGCGGTTTTCCTCCCTATCATTCCCTACAACTTTACCAGGACCCCCACAGGTTTTGAAAGTGGAATGGCTTTCATAGAGCCTGACCCCAAAGGACTTCTTGAAAGGTGGCAACACGCGGTCTTGGATATCAGAAACGTTCTGGATGTAATGGAAAAGAAAGAACTTATAGATGACGTCACTCTCATGGGTTACAGCCTGGGTGGGATGCTTGCAACACTGGTGAGTGCTTTCGATGAAAGAGTCAAAAAGTTGATACTGATAGCAACGGGTGGGAATCCTCACAGAATATTCTGGGAAAGCCCTGTTGGGAGATATTTCAGGGAGAGAGTTTCAAAGGGTGGAAAAATCTGTTTTAGGGATAAAGATAGTTGCTACAGAGCACTCGAAAACATTCCAACGTTTTCCAGTTTGGAGGAACTTTTAAACTCAAATACCCCACCGTGTGTCAAATTCGACCCCACAAGATTCGCACCATTTGTGAAAGCGGAAAAGATAATATTCTTTCAGGCTGCTTTTGATCACGTTATACCAAAAGAATCTGCTGAGAGTTTATGGAAAGCTTTGGGAAAACCAAGGAGGAAGATCCTGGCAGGAGGCCATGTAACGGCTCTAGCCACCAGAACTCTTATGGTTCTCCGGATCCTCAGGTTCCTGAAGAATTAACGGCTCTTCAAGAATTTCTTTAGGTGGAAGAACTTTAAGACCCATCAAGTATATGATCCATTTCGCAAAGATGTATTCGAATGGAAGCCATGTCACATGACCTATGGGTAATACATGTTTTTTTGGTTTCCCAAGTTCTCCCCATAGATCTTTTCTTGAAAGGTAGGGAAGTGCCCTATCAAACAGGGCATCGATGAATCTCACCCTGCTGGGATCCAAGGTGTGGGCGAAAATAAGGGGATCGTATTTCATGAAGGGTGGTACGTTCTCATTCAGTATTTCATAGGGGATCTTTGTTCTCAAGATGGGCAAAAGTCTCTCGTATAGCCTCTTCATTTCCTCTCGATCCCAGGGAAGTCTCCTTCTTACGAAACCTGATATAGGGCTTTTCCATATAATATGATGCCATCCACCTCCGGTTGTCATCAACGCGAGGCGGGAAAATCTCCTCATTCGATCCAGGGCAGCCACGATAACGGCAACCATTCCCCCAAGACAGTACCCTATCAAGATATTGTTATCCGACCAAACTTTCATCGACTCCAGAAGATCTACCGTGCTCAAAGTATCAACAACGGCGTGATCCCATGCTCTCACAGCGTTCTCCGTGTGTATCTCCAGAAAATCCTTCCCACTCATGGATCTGTTCTTAGTTCTTGTGTAATTGTAAGGTAATATCAGTATGCCCGTAGTTATACTCGCAGCCGACAGGTGCGCTCCCATTTTCAGAAAGAACGGTATGTTTCTGCTACCAAGACCATGCAGTATGAGGGCACTCCCCCTTGATTTTCCTCTTTTTGGTCTGAAGAGGTAGAGTTCCACGATCTCAGTTCCTTCCGCAGGTGAGTGGTACAGGGTTGGAAATTTTATTATGGAACACCTGTATCTTCTTCCTCTCAGAAAATACCCACTCGTGAAATCTATTTTTCTCTTCTCGTATTCGTACACTCTCTCATCCCCTTGAAACGTGTTAATATAATAATACTTGTGAAGATCGAGTGCAAGGTGTCTTTATAAATTCCTATCGGAAAGGTGGTAAAAAGACTCCATGAGATATTTTCTCGGTGTGGATGGTGGAGGAACCAAAACACAGGCTGTCCTTGTGACTGAAGATGGAGAGCTCGTTTCGGAGAGAACAGGAGGGCCCACAAATATACTGGAGAATGGTGAAGAAACATTCAGGAAAAACTTGGAAGATATTTTGAAACCGATTTTGATGAAAGCTAAAGGAGAGGTAATATCGTGCCTTGGAGTTCCTGCTGTTGGTGAGTTCAGAAACAGTGAAAGAATAATATCTCGGATCGTAGAATCGACTGTCGGGTTAAAGCCCACCCTCGTTGTAAACGATGTTGTTGTAGGTTGGGCGAGTGGAACCCTTGGACGGGATGGTGTCCATATCGTCTCTGGAACGGGAGCGATCGTCTATGGAAGGCACGGGAGAAAAGAGATAAGGGTTAGTGGATGGGGAAGTATCATAGGAGATGAGGGAAGCGCTTATCACATAGGTGTTGAAACGCTCGGAGTGGTGAGTAAGCAACTGGATGGTCGGCTTGAGAGAACGATGTTATGTGATTTTGTATTTGAAAGGTTCAATTTCAAAGATCACTACGATTTCATTCAATGGATATACGATCCACATTCTGACAGGAGGTCTAAAATAGCCTCAGTCGCTGTTTTAACGTACGAAATGGCGAAAAAGGGTGATAAATTCGCTCTCGAGATTCTTGAGAGAGCTTCTGAAGAGCTTGCGTGTGCTGTCATAACAGCTGTTAAGAAGTTGGAACTGAAAAATCCCTTAGTTTCATGCGGTGGAAGTGTTCTTGTGAAAAACGAGATAGTGAGAAAAAAATTCGAAGAGATCGTCAAAGAGAGTGTGAACGCAAAAGTTGTGACAGCAAGGCTGAAGCCAGTTCTAGGTGGAGTGATACTCGCTATGAAGCATGTTTCAGGTGATATACCCGAAGCGATCATCGGAAAATTGGAGGAAGTGAACGAAATGATATGAAAGGACCCGGCAGAAGCCGGGTCTTTCACCCTATAACCTTTTCCATGATCCTTGCAAGCTCCACAAAGCTTTCTTTAAGACTTGCCCCTCCAACAAGGCCACCATCTATATCCCTTTGAACGATGAGGCCGAAGTAATTACTGGGTTTTATGCTTCCCCCATAGAGAATCCTAACGTTTTCAGAAACCTCTTCATCGTACATATCCTTCAGGAGTTGCCTTATAAAGCTATGTACCTCTTGAGCCTGATCAGGTGTTGCAACGACACCTGTTCCGATAGCCCACACTGGCTCATATGCTATTATCACCTTCAAAGCATCTTCTTTAGAAAGGCCATTGAACCCTTCTCTTACCTGTTTTTCCACAACACAAAAGGTAAGTCCTTTTTTCCTCTCTTCCAGCGTCTCACCGACACAGAAGATGGGAATCATACCGTACTCTATGACCGCTTTCATCTTCTTGTTTATGAGCTCATCGTCCTCCTTGAAAATCCTTCTTCTTTCAGAATGACCCACGATCACATACTCTACTCCAACTTCCTTCAACATAACTGGAGATATCTCCCCCGTGAATGCTCCTTCTTTTTCAAAGAACACGTTTTGAGCACCAAGCTTTATGTTCCTACCTTTGAGCATGTCTCCAATTTCAGAGAGGGCTGTGAAAGGAGGACATATCACTATTTCGAAGGATACTATATCTGCTAGCTCGTTCAAGAGCAAGGAAACGAACTTCTTTGCCTCTGCTATTGTTTTATGCATTTTCCAGTTTCCTGCAAGTATCAGTCTACGCTTTGTTTTTTTTTATCCGCGATACTCGCGATTCCTGGAAGCTCCTTCCCTTCGAGAAATTCCAAGGAAGCCCCTCCACCTGTTGAAACATGAGAGAATTTATCAGAAAGACCGAATTTGTTCACAGCTGCCGCTGTATCTCCTCCTCCAATCACGGTTGTGACGCCTTTTTCGGTTAAGGAGGCTATGGCAAGAGCTATCTGTTTTGTACCTTCTGAGAAATCCTCGATTTCGAAGACACCCATAGGCCCGTTCCACACCACAGTTTTTGCACCTTCAAGTTTGCTCTTGAAGAGTCCTACAGATTCTGGCCCTATGTCCAATCCCATCCAACCTTCAGGAATACCATCATCTATCTTGACCAATCTCTTTTCAGCGCCTTCCTCCAATTTTTGAGCTATCACGACATCGGTTGGAAGAACTATCTCGACACCCCTTTCTTTAGCTTTATCCAGGATTTCTTTCGCTACATCCAGTTTGTCCTCTTCATATTTTGAAGAGCCTATTTCCCTTCCAAGGACCTTGAGGAACGTGAACATCATAGCACCGCCGATGAGTATCTTGTCAGCTTTCTCAAGAAGGTTGTTCATGACACCTATCTTATCTGAAACTTTCGCACCACCCAAAACGACGACATAGGGTTTCTCCGGCTCATACGTGACTTTCGAGAGAAACTTTATTTCCTTCTCCATCAAAAAGCCCGCGACACTCGGTATGAACTGAGCTATTCCAACGTTGGAAGCATGAGCTCTGTGGGCGGTTCCGAAAGCATCGTTCACATGGATATCCGCAAGGCTTGCCCATTCTCTTGCGAGCTCCGGATCGTTCTTCGTCTCACCT
>QNAV01000125.1:0-4419 GCA_003641585.1 Thermotoga sp.
AGGGATCTACCCACTGTGAAAAGCAAAATTTCAAACGTGGAAAGAGCGTTCTCTGGAAAGGTCAAGTTTTTTGAAGAAAACATCTCTGTTTTGAAAGATACCATCGTCACCCTGTCTTCCAGCGTCACGAATCTGGCATCCAGTGTAGACAACGAGCTGGGGAATGTGAGAGAAGAATTCTCAAAGAGGGTAGATACTGTTAAAAGCGATTTCGATAAAGCCCTCGATGAGTTGAGATCCAAAGATGAAGATTTCAGAAAGATACTTGCGAATCTCACAGAATACTACGATGACTTGAAGAGCAAGGTCAGTGAGAACGAAAACAAGATTCTCTCACTCTCATCATTCAGTGACGAAATCACCAGAAGGTTATCCAGAGTTGAAGAAGAAATACCGAATGTTAAATCGGATATCTTGAAGCTCAGGACCGACGTCTTAACTCTTGAGAGTTCGATCACAATGGAAGCATCCCTTCTCAAAAAGGACATTGAAGATTTGAAATCAAACGTTGACCTCGGCTTCTCCAACACTGAAAGTGAGATCACGATATTGAAAAAGGAATTGTGGGGAATCAAGGAAAGAACTGCGGTCTTGGAATCCAATTTGATCTCCACTGAAAAAGAGTTGGAAAAGTTGAAGGATATGGTTAAAACTGAAGAGTTGAAAGCGGAGATAACCAGGGTTGCCTCGAACCTGTCGGATTTGGAGGACGAGGTTCTATCTATAAAAATGACTCTGAGTGATTATGAAAAGAAGCTCAAAAAAACTGGAGATAGAATATCTAGAGTGGAGAAAGAGGTTGAGGAGATTCGAGGAAAGGGAACTATCTACATGATACTTGGGGCAACTGGTATATTACTGGGATTCATAGGTCTCATTGGAGGACTGAAATGAGGATAGGTCTTGCATTGGAAGCGGGAGGAGTTAAGGGAGTAGCACATATCGCTCTTCTCGAGAAACTCGAAAGTATAGACATAGAGATCGTCACGGGATCATCGATGGGAGCGGTGATAGGAGCATTATTTGCACTATCTGGAGATTCAAAAACTGTCAAGGAGAAACTCTTCAGCACCCTGAAGAGGTATTTACCTGTCTTCAGGAACAAAATCAAGGAATCAGAAACACCGTGGTTCAGCCTGTTTCAAAAATCTCTTGTGAAGGTGGAAGAAATATACCCATTTTTCAGAGATCTTTTTGACAGAAAGAAATTTTCTGATTGTAAGAAGAAACTTGGTGTGGTTGTTTTCGATTCCGTGGAGGAGGAATCCGTCCTTGTAACAGAGGGATTTCTTGTCGATGCGGTACTTGCGAGTTCCTCCGTTCCAGGTTTTTTCGAGCCTCTCTGGTTGGGAGGCGCTCCATCTCTAGATGGGGGAGTTTTATGTCCTGTCCCCGTGAGGGAAGCCAGAATCTTGGGAGCGGATTTTGTGATCGCTTCTATCTTCGAAGATGATATTCCTCCACCCACCGATCACGTAGATATGCTTTTTAAACTGGCTGACTGGAAGGGAAAACTTTTGAAAGAAGAGGATATGAAATTCGCAGATTATGTGATAACGCATAGAGTGTCTTACGATTGGACCGATTTTGAAAATTACAGGGAAGTTTACAAAGAAGCCAAAGCCAATCTTGAAGGCTTCGAAGTGAAGCAGGTGATAGATTGATCTTGTCATTTGGAGGAGATAATGGAGCGTTTCTGGGATCCATAGGGGTTCTAAAAGCTTTTTTCGAAAATGATATTTCTTTCGAAACCATAAGATGTACAGGTATATCCTGTATACCAGTCGTCCTGAGTTCGACGACGAAATCTCCAAACAGGGCGTACGTCATGATCACACACATTTGGAACCAAGTGAGAAGACTTTACATGCATTTCTTCGAAAATGGGCCATCTTTTCCCGGTATGGTGGGGATTCTGAGGATCATAGCGAAAGCAGGTGTTAGAAGAATGGAGGGACTTTTAAACAGGAAAAGGCTGGATTCTTTCGTTGACGAGATCTTTCCAAATATTTATGTTCCTAAAGGTCTTGAAATAATCGCCTTCGATGTTGTAAATGGGAAAGAAGTGACTTTTAAGGAAGGAGACAATCTAAGGTATGCCCTCAAGGCGAGTCTATCATTTCCTTTGATATATGAGCCTTTCGATGAAAAATATGTTTCCTCTTCCTGGGTAACGGGAATCCCTGAGGGAGACCTGGTCGTTTTGATCTCTCCTGCTCAGATTGAGGAAAAAAATCCAGGATTGGCTGTCGAGTACTTGTTTCTTGCAACTATAGCTCGAAAGAAGGAATTGGAGAGGAGAAGGCTGGAAAAAGCTGAGAAGGTTCTAAGGATAAATGTCGACGTTTTATCACCAAGCTATGTCGTGAGAAGGTGCTATCTGAAGGCCAAGGAGTTCATCGAGGAGGTGCTGGTATGAAAAGATCGATTGCATTGATCTTTATGTTGCTCATATCCATCGCAATCTTTTCGAAAACGATACATATAACCTCGAACCTGGTCAAACCCAAGGAAAAGGAGATATTCTACGAAGGAGGAGTGGTTGTGAAAATCGAAGAAGATAACCTGAAGCTCTCAACGGACAACATGGTCGTGAGAAAGGTGAAAGGTAGCTGGAGGGAGATGGAAGCCACGGGAACTGTCGTTGTAGAATTGGAGTACGGTGTTGCAACATCAACGTATCTTCAATACGATATAACGGATGGTGTCGGGAAAATGGCTAAAGATGTGGAGGTTGCTTTTGTAGATGAAAAAAGTTCCGACACGGTTTACATAAGCTGTGACGAGATGTCTTTCAATCTGAAGGAGGAGAAATTCGAGGGAACTTCGGAAGGAACGGTTGTCATAAACAAGGGATCTATGGAGATGTATGCAAAAGAATTCGAGTACGATAGAAAAGAGGGTGTGGTGACACTGAGGGGAGATGTTTTCATAAAAGACCCCGAGAAGGATTTCAAGATGTGGGCAGAGGAGGCAAAGGTCTTTACAGAGAAAGATGAGGCGATCGCCTTGAAAGTAAAGATGGTTATAGAGGTGAAGGATTGATGAGAAAAATCGGGATAATCGGTGGAATGGGGCCAGAGACCACATTGGAATATTACGAAAAGCTGATCGAGCTTTCAAGAGAGCATCTGGGAGAGTACGTGTATCCTGAGATCGTCATATACAGTGTCAATTTCTCAGAAATGATTCCCTTGATGGAAAGGGGAAGATGGGAAGAACTTGGAAGAAAAATCATTTCCATATTTTCATCTTTGAAGAATATGGGATGTGAGGTCTTGGCTCTTGCAACCAACACAGTTCATATCGCTCTTGAACACTTTCAAAAACCTGAAGGCCTAGTTCACATGATAGAGGAGGTTTCGAAATATTCAAAGAGAATGGGACTGAAAAAGGTTTTGCTTTTGGGAACGAAGTACACCATGTCCTCCGACCTCTACCCGAGATATTTCGAAAAAGAGGGAATGAAAGTGTTGAGACCCGATGATGAAGACATGGAGGTCGTAAATGGGATAATATTCGAGAAATTGGTAAACGGTGTGTTGGCCGAGGAGGATAAAAGGAAACTCGAAGTGATCATGAAAAAAGGTATAGAGAGGGGAGCAGAAGGCATCATCCTTGGCTGTACAGAGCTCACCCTGTTCAAATACGATGTTCCGGTTCCTCTGTTGGACACCGTTGATATCCATGTGGATGCTCTCTTTAAGAGGTCGATAACGTGAAGATAATCACGACTCACAGAAATCCTGATTTCGATGGTTTTGCATCATGTGTCGCCGCAAAAAAGCTCTATACAGATCACATCATAACGATATCCGGGAGACCATCCCAGAATCTTCTCGAGTACTTGAGGATCTACGGTGACAGGTTCGAATACATAACGGAAAAAGAGTTGGAAGAAGATGTTGAGAAGATCGTCTTAGTTGATACTTCCAGTTCTAGGAGAGTGGGGGAAAAAATCAGAAGGTTCTTGAACGAAGCCGATGTCACGATCTATGACCACCATCCTGAAACGGAGAACGAGGACATTCACGGAATCAGGAGAATCGAGAAACTGGGAGCCACCATAACGATGATGGTGGAATTGCTCGTAGATCAGGGATTAGAGATAGATCCCATAGAAGCGACTCTCTTCATGATAGCGCTGTATGAGGATACTGGAAACCTTCTTTACTCCTCGACCACCCCCAGGGATATAGAGGTGGCGAAGATACTTTTGGAAAAAGGAGCGAATTTGGAGGAAGTCTCGAACTTCGTGAAAACGGATTTGACACTCGATCAGAAAAGGGTAGCGGAAAATCTGATGAACCACGTGACGGACTTTGAAATAAGCGGTGTTAAGGTGAGTATAGCCATAACGGAGACAGAAAAATTCATTGGAGGATTGAACGTGGTTGTGAGCAAGCTCTGGTCTCTTGG
>QNAV01000126.1:0-4411 GCA_003641585.1 Thermotoga sp.
GAAAAAAGCGTACAGAATCAGAAAGAGAATGAAGGCAAGATCTAAAGATAAGGGAACTCGAATGATCAGTAAAGCGCATAGAACAGGGAGTATGGTGACTGCAAGGAAGTTCTCGTCCTTGGTCGTAATATAAATTGATAACGTAAGGAATGTCATGAAAAGAAGATCGGATAGTATCGTATCGAATTTTAAAACCGACAGAAATATCTTCCCGAGCATGAATATGAGAATTCCAGTAGTTGTTGCTACTCCTCGACCTCCTCGAAACTTGAGATAGAAGGGGAAAACATGACCAAAAATTGCAGCGACTCCACTGAGATAAACAACGAGTTTGGAGGTGTGAAAGATGTTTGATGCTATAGCCATTGATAACAATCCTTTGGTTGTATCGTATGCAGCTGTTACGATCGCAGGACCTAACCCCACATTACGTTTCACATTGGTCGTGCCAGCATGTCGTGTCCCTACTTGGCGAATGTCGATTCCCTTTAACCACTTGGCGAGAAAATACGCAGGTAAAATAGATCCTATGAGATATCCAGTAATTACAGGAAGAATTACCATCTTTTCCCCTCATAGAATTATACTTCTTTTTGAGCTCGTATTACAACGAAAGAACCTTCTCCAAATCCTTCTTTGACCTTCTCAATAGCTTTCACATCCTTTAAGCTATGAAATATCGTCTGCACAAATTCGAAATTTTTAAAACCGCATTTTTTCAGAGTTGAGGCCACGTCTTTCACCGAAAGAAAGGTGGCTTTTCTGTAGAAAGGATTCTCTTCTTTTCGAAGCTCGTAGTACTTCCCAAGTTCACTCTCTCTATCGACAAAGCCTATGACAACGTAGCCCCCATCCTTCAGTATCCTGTGGATTTCCCTAAAAGACTTCTCCACATCATCCACAAAACACACTGTCGTTACCATCAAAGCAAAATCGAATTGTTCGTCGTGCAAAGGTAGCTCTTCAGCCACACCTTTGATAACTTTTATCCCCCTCTCTATGGCGATCCTGGCCATTTTGGAAGATGGTTCCACCCCTATTTTTATTCCCAAAGGAGCTGCAAATCTTCCCGTTCCGACCCCTATTTCTATACCTTCCCCTCCTTTTGGTAGGAGTTTTCTAACCGCTAGAAGTTCCGACTCGTATACATACTTGTTTTTCTCGAACCACTCTTCATATCTTGAAACATATCTTTCAAAAGGTTCTATCTTAGGCATCGTATCTCCTCCCAAATTAAAATTTACATAAATATTTTCGCATAAGCATTCGCAGAATGTAGAATATCGGGATAGAGGAGTCGTGGTAGGTGATCATGTTGAGAAGCATCAGAGTTGATGTTTTCGCAATTTCCATTCACATCTCGCTTTTCAAATTATCCTGATCGATCACGATAACGAACATTGTACAATCATTGTACAACATGGTGGATGTTTCTACCTTGGAAAACTCGGTAAAGTCAAATTCTCAGCCCCCACCATCGCTTTTCCCATCATTTTCACTTTCACAACGTTTTCCATGGGACTTTCAAATGCAGGAACAGTCTTGTAGCTCAGCACATAGGGGCAGGAAATACGAGAGCGCCGTGCAGATCAAATTCTTGTAAGATTTAGTGACAACGTTCCAAGTTGACATCCTCCTTTAATTTCTTTGAAAAGAAATGGAGTTTAAATATTCTAACAAGGAGGGGAACTGATGAGGATAAACGAGCTCGTGAGGAAGGCATCCGATATTTTGGAAACACCTTTTTTGATCATGGATTTGGAGATAGTGAAGGAAAATTTCATCAGAATGAAGGAAGCCTTCAAGGGGAAGGCAAAGGTTTTCTACGCTGTTAAGGCCAATTCTCATCCTCGTATACTCACCCTTCTGGATTCTCTTGGTTCTCATTTCGATGTTGCTTCACGAGGGGAAATAGAGAAACTGTTGATGCTGGGTGTATCACCGAAGAAGATGAGCTTTGGAAACACGATAAAAAAAGAACACGACATAAGGTTCGCCTACAATGTGGGCATAGATCTTTACGTCGCCGATAGCGAGATGGAAGTTGAAAAGATAGCTTATAACGCACCTGGTAGTAAAGTCTTCATAAGAATCGCAACGGATGGCTCCGATAGCGATTGGCCTCTATCCAGAAAATTCGGTGTTGAGATGGAACGAGCTCTTGATCTCGTATTGTACGCTAAGAAACTGAGACTGAAACCCATTGGCATGAGTTTTCATGTTGGATCTCAAAATTACAACAAGTACAGTTGGAGAAGAGCTATAGAGAAGGTTTCCAAGGTTTTCGCAAAAGCGATGAGGAACGGTGTGGATATGTTCTTTTTAAATGTTGGCGGAGGATTTCCGATAAGGCACCTCAGACCCATACCGTCTATCGAGGAAATAGCGAAGGTGATATTCGAAGCGGTGGAAGAATTTCTATGGTTTGTCCCAAACATCGAGATAGCGGTTGAACCCGGAAGATACATGGTAGGAGATGCTGGAATAATGGTCACAAAAGTTATACTGAGATCCGAAAAAGAAGGGGAAGGATGGATATATATAGATTCAGGCGTGTTCCATGGTCTTGCAGAAACTTTGGAAGGGTTCAGGTATGAACTTGTCGTTAAAGACAAAGAAAATGTGAAAAAGAAAAAATTCGTTCTGGCAGGCCCCACTTGTGATAGTGTCGATGTCATATACTACGACGCTCTTTTACCTGAGAATACAACGAAAGATGACATCGTATTTTTCATAAACGCGGGGGCTTACACTGTGGAATACTCTTCAAGATTCAATGGATTCAAACCACCGAGTGTTGTATTTTTGGATGAGATCGAAAAGAGATTGAAAGAGAGGGTCAGTTTCTCTTCCTTATGAAATCGTCTATTATTTTTGCTATCTCAAATCTGTTTTTTCCTTCGACGGATATCACGAGGGAAGAATTCTTTGAGAAATGGGAATGGAACTCGTCATAGAGCGCGAGTAATCTTTTCTTCCTCTTTTCATTCTTGAACTGGAACTTAATGGTCATCTTGGATATTGATTTACTTCTGGGATGTTTGAGATAAACCACATCTGAGGAATCCGGTATATCCTGTGACAAACCTATGGTAGCGATTATGTACCCTTCTACGTTTTTCAACCTTCTTAGGATCCTTCTTTCGATCTTCTTGAGAGCTTCGAGACCGTTGTTTCTCACGACTTCTTCAGGTTTCATACCCGCTTCAAGTTCCACAAGTTCATCCACATCTATGACAGTATAGCCAAAATCCTCAGACAGAATCTTCAAAACACTCGATTTTCCAGAACCAGGGAGACCAACGATGAACAGATTCTTTTTCAGTTTTATCACCCCTTCATAACCCTCACATAAACAGTTCTGTTTCTTGGCCCATCGAATTCACATAAGAAAATACCCTGCCAGGTACCGAGTATCACATCTCCATTGTGAACTATCAGAACTAGAGAAGGACCAACAACGGCTGATTTTATATGAGAATCAGCATTGCCTTCAAGATGCGCGTAGTTTCCTCTATGAGGTATTAGTTTTTCCAGAGTATTTGATATATCCTCTTTAACCGATGGATCAGCATTTTCGTTCACAGTTACACCGGCGGTCGTATGAGGAACGTACACAACACACAATCCCTCATCGATCCCAGACGATCTCACGATTTCCCTAACCTCATGAGTTATATCGACGAGTTGACTTCTTCTTGTAGTTCTTATCGAAAAGCTTCCCAGCATGCTCGATTCCTCCTTCATTCCAAAGATACGTTGGTTATGATTATCACATGACCGTTCCTCTCTTCAAATTCCACCTTGACCTTGCTTTTATCGACGTTAAAGGTTTCAACCACCCAGCTTACGATTCTTTCTTTTATCTTCTCAGAATCCTCGCTGAGTTTATCCTCAGGTATTATCTCCTGAATTCCTATCTCTCTCCTCCTGGAAGTGCTGATCAATCTCTCAAGCCTTTTCCTTGCAGTTTCTCTACTACTCTCTTTCTTTTTCCTTCTCCAGAACCAAAACCTCATGGTATCAACCCCTCTTGAATTTGGAGAAGAATTTTCTGATGAAAGATACGATTCCTTTGTTTTCTATCAAGAGATCCTCTTCTATTGGAATTCTCTCCCCCCTTAATCTCCTTGCAAGGTTTTCAAAACTTCGAGCAATTTGGGTTGTTCCATCCAGAGTTATAGGTATCCCCCTGTTGGTCGCGATTATGACCTCTTCAGAATCCGGTATAACGGAAATTATCTCCAGAGCCAGGGTGCTCTCCACATCTTCGGTTGTGAGCATGTCCCCCCTTCTCACCATCGATGCTTTGAATTTGTTGAGGACTATCTTGATGTTCTCATCAGAAAAGCCAAAATTTTCAAGGAGACCGATCACTCTGTCGGCATCGGATATAGCTGTGATCTCTGGA